>JBBSSE010000174.1:0-6144 GCA_038242375.1 Chitinophagales bacterium | reverse complement strand
TTTCCTTTACCTACTGTAGCATCGAGATAATTTAAAAAATCAGCGATATCCTTATCCAGTCGCAGATACGTATCTTCAGCCTCTATGGAATTGGGTCCAAAAGTATGACCCATATAATCGGTGGAGGAAATGCTGACTGCCAGCATATCGGTAAATTCACCTGCACCCATTTTTTCATTTTTCACAATTGCTTTCGCCATATCAAATGTATAGGAAGAAGCAGCGGGCGTGTATTTGAAAGCGGAATATTTTTCTTTGGTGATCTGAGATAATCTATGTGGAAAAACGGGTTGTTTTTCTTCCGGAAGGTTTCCTTCATACACTTTATTATCAGCCGTACTATTGGTGTATTTCTCTATCGGAAGAAAAGTATTCCAATCCTGTTTCATTGCTTTATCTACATATTTTTGTTTATTGTATTCAACTACCCAATCCGGCAATTGTTTAAAATAATAGGTGCTGCTGATCCATTGTCCAACCGTATCATCAAACCAATAGGCGGCGTTGGCTGCATGACCGGCAGGCAATATCGCTCCCCTGTCTTTCAACGCTACTCCAATTACTTTACTTCTAAAATTAGAACTTAGGCGCAATTCATCTCCAATGGTCGTTGTTAACATATTCCGCGGGCTCATTTTCCCCTGTTTGGACGGGCTGCCCACAGTATTTACAGAGGAATCTTCCGAACAATACATATTCCCTCCGATACGGGCGTCATACCAATCGTTTCCTACAATGCCATGTATGGCAGGCACACTACCTGTATATATGCATGTGTGGCCGGGCGCCGTATAAGTAGGCAGGTAAGGAATGAGGGTATTTTCGCAGCTAAACCCGTCCCTAAGCAATCTTTTAAAACCATTATCTGAATAAAGATTCTGATACCGGTAGAGATAATCCCAGCGCATTTGGTCTATCACCAGGCCAACAACTAATTTGGGTTTCGGGGAACGTTCGCCTTCCTGAGCCTGTACCAAACCGGCAAAAAGGAAAAGTGTAAAGAACAATAAATATTTTCTCATTAATTAAAAAATTTAGCCTTAAAGATAAAAAATGCAACCATCTTCGGGTTAGAGAATTTTAAGAAGGGCAAAAATAATAAAATCTGTCTTCGCATACGATCCTTTAAAAATCTCTTTCATCAATCTGTTATTCATTCAAAAGTCTTCTTAAAATTCAAGCTTTTTTAGAATTATCCAACTAATATCTGGAAGATTAAAAACGTAGTAATTAAAAAAGATTCCCGTATTTACGATCCGGATTCAGTTCAATATGTGCAAGCGTGGTTCCGTAGTTGGGCGGTAGTTTGCGTCCACGATGGGCAGCCTGGATTGGCGCCGCCACCTGCCGGAATAATTTTGAATACACCCAACAATGTTATAAAGATTATTTTTAGTAAAAAAGCAATATATTTCGACAAACACATGACCGGTAAACTTGCAGTAGTATTATTGTTCCGTAAATAATGCACTGCTTAATTTTATATAATATTTACTCGCAAAATATCCTTGATTTGGATTACTTTTGCGCTCATTAATAACAAAAAAACACCTTTAATGATAGATCTATTCGAAAAGTTTGATAAAGATCATGGGCCACTGGGTCAACACCTTGAAAGAGCACATGGGTATTTTGCATTTCCTAAATTAGAAGGAGAATTGGGAAGCCGTATGAAGTTTAGGGGAAAGGAAAAAATAGTCTGGAGTCTTAATAACTATTTAGGACTGGTAAACCATCCTGAAACGCGTAAGATAGATACGATCGCAGCAGAAAAGTATGGTATCGGAAATCCGATGGGTTCAAGAATGATGAGTGGCAATACACAACAACATGAAGACCTGGAAAAAGTTCTTGCAGAATTTGTGAGCCGGGAAGATTCCATGATTCTGAATTTTGGATATCAGGGAATTATGAGTTGTATAGATGCATTGGTTAATCGCCGGGATGTTATTGTATATGATGGCGAAGCACATGCATGTATTATAGATGGAATTCGTTTACACGTTGGGTATAGTTATAAATACAAACACAATGATGTAGCAGATTGTGAAAAGCAACTTGAGCGCGCTCAAAAAATGGCAGAGAAAAATGGTGGAGGTATATTAGTTATTACTGAAGGTGTTTTTGGCATGAGTGGTTCCCAGGGTAAAATAAAAGAAATCGTTGCTTTAAAGAAAAAATATAATTTCCGCATATTGATCGATGATGCGCATGGATTTGGTTCAATGGGACCAACGGGTGCAGGAGCAGATGAAGCACAAGGATGCCAGGCTGAAGTAGATCTTTATTTCAGCACTTTTGTAAAAAGTATGGGAAGTATCGGTGCATTTATGGCCGGAACAAAAAATGTGATCAATTTTTTAAGATATAATGTTCGCTCCCAGATTTTTGCTAAAAGTTTGCCCCTGACTGTAGTTGATGGCATGTTGAAAAGAATGGACATGTTGAAAACCATGCCTGAGCTAAGAGAAAAACTATGGCATAATGTAAATAAATTGCAGCAGGGATTGAAGGAAAGAGGATTTGATATTGGAGTAACCAATACACCGGTAACGCCTGTATTTATGAAAGGAGATTTGCCTGAGGCCACGAATATGGTCATGGACATCCGGGAGAATTATAATATATTTTGCTCTGTGGTTGTTTTTCCTGTTATACCAAAGGGCCAGATTATTTTCCGGTTAATACCGACAGCTGCACACTCAGACGAGGATACTGAATTAACTCTTGCAGCCTTTGAAGCTTGTAAAAAGAAATTGGATTCAGGAGATTATAAAGCAGAAGACATTCCTGATATGGCAGATCATAGAGAAGTTACGGATAAAGCGACTATTTAATTCTTTCTTTTCTCTAAATATTTAAAGTTCGTTGAATCAAATCAACGGACTTTTATTGTGCAAAAAAAACCGGGCAACTGTAAAGAAGCCCGGAGATTCAAAAATCTTAACCATTAAATCTTAATACTTAAATCTAACTATAAGTAGGTTTATTTCGCAGAAAGGTTGCATGAGGTATGAGGTATGAGGTTGTAGGTATGAGGTTTTAGGTTTTAGGTTGAAAACCTTCGTGTTGAATACTTCGTGTTGAATACTTCGTGTTGAATACTTCGTGTTGAATACTTCGTGTTGAATTTAAACTTTGAACTTTGAACTCTGAACTTTGAACTCTGAACTCTGAACTTTGAACTCTAAACTTTGAACTCTGAACTCTGAACTCTGAACTCTGAACTTTGAACTTTGAACTTTGGTACCTTCTTTATAACTTCTGAAGACATCGCCTTTACAAAATATCTCTTCAACGTATTGCCATAAGATTCTGTCACCCCTTCGGGGTTTGTTTCTCAGCGGGCTAATGATACTATAATCCTGTCACCCTTTCAGGGTTTTGGAAGCGACCAAAGGAAATAAAAATACTTTAAAGAGATCAAGAATAAATTTGAAGCAGGGCGAACGATTTTGTGGTTTGAACGATTCCACGAATGACTTTTTCGACACTTTACAAATCAGAATTAATTCCAGAATTAACACAGTTAGATTTATGATTTGCTGTGGTTTTAAAAATACCCAGTATTTCCTTTGTGTTCTTCGGGCCTACTATATCACTGTAAATATTATACGCGAAACAAACCAGCATAAAAGGATTTGGGTAGCTTCACGATCATTTTGAAAATAAGGTAAAATAAGGTTGGGATTTTTTGGTTCTTTACACGCATTCTAAGGTTGAAGGCAGTTTAAATTAATCTGTATCCTTAAATAACGCAACTATTTACCAAGGTTAATAGTACTTTTTTTTAGAGACTTTATGTAGGAATACCCAACCTTAGTAGAAAAATTATCTATTATTAAGGTCCGACCTTATTACCTTATTTTTTGAAGTACAAATCGCAAAACCCTACTTATACCAGTTCTGTTTTGAAAGCTCTAAAGTTATTATCAGTGAAACAAAATCAGTATTATTGGGGCCTTTGTGTTTAACTTTTTTCAAAGTTACTATCCTCAAAACACAGGCCGTTACTTGTTGGATTACTATGAACCTACAACCTTAAACCTGATACCTGACGCCTGACACCTGACACCTGTCAACTATTACCTAAAAATAAAAAAGGGGCCGGATTAAAATCCACCCCTGTTATAATCCAATATCCTATGAAAAACCGAGTTTAAGACCAAATGGTCTTGTAATATTTCTAAAGCTTAACGCTTAATTTTTGTTTTTGTGCATAAACTTCTTTAAACCCCTGACCCATTACAACATAGACCATTAATAATATGAAAACGTTGCATCCTTTTAAAAATTATTTCACGGGAAGTTAAAAAAAGGGGCCGGATGAAAATCCACCCCTGTTATAATCCAATATCCTATGAAAAACCGTCTTGAAACCATTACTGGTTTATAATATCGTTACATGGTCTTTACCATGTTTTTGAAAATGTTTTTGAAAACTCCATATAATTCTGAGTCTTATAAAATCCTTCGCCGAAATATTTTAAAATAGATTCCATTTCTTTCGGTGCCATATACCCCGGAATAGCTGCAGGCTCTTTCTGTAATTGTGAAAAAATGACTGTCGTCGGAAATCCTAATTGCCCATTCGTAACATATAACGCAAAGTCATTCATTTTATTTTGTGGATTGTAAAAATAATTTTTATTGCTCCACGCAATTGTTTCTTTTGTCTCTGCATTAATCTTTACAGCATAGAAATTCTTATTGATGTACGAAACTACATTCGCGTTGTTATAGGTTTTTTTATCCATCACCTTACACCAATAACACCAATTTGTATACAAATCAATAATGATTGGTTTTGGATTATCCTTAAACTTTTCTTGAACCTCTTTCACCGTCATCCAGGTAATTTTTTCTTTAGCCGCAGGTTTATAGGTAGCAGAACTACATACAAACAAAACTGTCATTAAAAGAATTATTGGATTTATACGCATACAATTGATTAACGGTTTATTATTCAGTTTATTTCATGAATTTAAAAAATAAAATAAAAATTTAAAAATAAGGCTGATCCGATAGTTAAATTCACGTGCTTCCAGCACTTAATTGTGAGCTTTCAATATCATCTCTTACCTGAGATCTACTATTTCTACATTCGGATAACTTTTTTTATCAAAAACAAATAACCCATCTGCCAAAGGAACATTGGAATTGAAGGACGTTACGGTATAGGTATACCTGTTGCCATTCTTTTCAAATACTTTGACCGAAGCTATATTTTTGGTTGCTTTATCAATATCTACGAGAAGTTTAAAGAAGAGGTTTGTTTTATCCAGGGGAGTTAATTCAATTTGAGTAAAATATTTATTTCCAACCTTGTGGTCATCGTTCAATTTGTACAAAAAATCATCGTTATAAAAGTTGGTAAACATCTTTTGAGGAGTCATCATATCTGATTTGGGATCGTATGTGGAAACCTGAACCTCCCTATCAGCAATTTCATAAGCCCAAATGGTTTTACCATCACTGAAAATCTGGCGATCAGCAGTTAATATGCGGTATTTATCCCCTTTCATTTGCACAGCACCCGTTTCATTTCCTACTAATTTTCCTTCCGTATTTTCTATTTTCAGAGAAAAATTAGCAGAAGCGGTTTGATAGGTTTTAAATTTTGCGCTTACGGCTTCTAAAATCTTTTTTGCTTCCGGATCGCTTTTCACGCGGCTGTCAGTTTGAGCCATCAATGAAAAACTGTTCAGAATTAAAATTGAAAAAAGTAATTTTTTAATCATTTTATAAAAATTGAGTGATTGTAAATTTAATATAGGCTGTAGACTAAAATAACACCTGAAGAGTTTAAATTCCAAAGGTGTTACTTCGTTAAAATTGTGCCAAGATGAGGGGCTGATAAATTAAGGAGATTATTTATGCCAATTTTCCATTTTCCAGATTCTGTTCATTTTTCAACTTTTCTCTTTCTGAAAACTTCCTCGCGGCTTTGATAAAATGAACGAATAAAGGGTGTGGATTTATAACGGTACTTTTTAGTTCGGGATGAAACTGAACGCCTATAAAAAACGGGTGGGCAGGAATTTCCATAATCTCTACCAGACCGGTTTCCGGATTTATTCCACTTGCAATCATACCGCCTTCGGCAAATGCGGGTAAATATTTATTATTGAACTCCCATCTGTG
>JBBSSE010000173.1:0-6173 GCA_038242375.1 Chitinophagales bacterium | reverse complement strand
TGCAACCGCGATTTGTGGAAATGATATCACTTCATCCTGTTTATATGTATCCGCGCTTACAATCATGTATGCAGGACAATACGCTTTTATATCCCTTCTTATCGTAGGACTGGTTTTGTTTTTTTTTCGGAAAATATATGGTGAAGCAGTAGGTGCACTTCCATTGAATGGTGGCGCATACAATGTTCTGTTGAACACCACCAGCAAGAGCAACGCTTCACTGGCAGCCTGCCTGACCATTCTTTCATATATGGCTACGGCAGTTTTATCCGGGTCAGAAGGTATTCATTATATACACAGTATTTATCCTCATTTTCCTGAAGTGATAGCAACCATGGTATTGCTAACCCTTTTCCTTTTGTTATCTATTTCAGGAATATCAGAATCTTCTTCCGTAGCCATTTTTATATTTATCACACACCTCATAGTCCTAACTGTTTTAATTGGAAGCGCCATTTATTTTATAAGTGCGAACGGACTGGATGTTGCAAGGTTCAACTTCAACAGTCCTGTTAAAGGAAGCCTTACAATGGCACTTTTTCTTGGTTTCAGCACAGCTATGCTGGGAGTTACCGGCTTTGAAACGTCGGCCAACTTTGTAGAAGAACAAAAGCCTGGTGTTTTTCCAAAAACCTTGCGCAATATGTGGGTTTTGGTCATGATCATTAATCCTGTTATTGCCATATTAGCTGTAGGAATTATTCCTTTAGGAGATGTAGCACAACATCAATCCGCTTTTCTTTCTTACATGGGTATGCAAACAGGCGGTTCCTGGCTGCAAACTATCGTTTCAATTGATGCATTCCTGGTATTGAGCGGTGCAGTTCTTACTTCCTTTATCGGCGTAAGTGGATTAATGAAAAGAATGACACTGGACAGGATTTTTCCTCAAATGCTTCTGAAAGAAAATAAGAAAGGAAGTTCTCCCAGAATCCTGTCAGTTTTTTACTTTTTATGTTTATCTATTTTACTCATCACAAAAGGAGAGATCGGACCATTAGCGGGAGTTTATACGATTTCATTCTTATCCGTAATGGCTTTTTTCGGATTGGGTAATCTTTTACTTAAAATAAAAAGGGCGCGTCTTCCTCGACCCGAAAGGGCAAGCACTACAGTGGTATTATTGGGTATAGCGGGAATTCTGATAGCTTTATATGGAAATATAAAATTACACCCTGATTATCTTGTGGTCTTTCTTCAATACTTTATTCCATCTATTTTAATCATTTATCTGTTTCTGAAAAGGAAGCAGGTAATCAATTATCTACTTCTATACATTAATAAGATTTTTTCCAGCCTGCAAAGAGTATCCGTTTTCAGCCGTTTTCATCTGACAAAGGAAATGAGAAAGCTCAACAAACAACCCTTTGTTTATTTCACCAAAGGGGATAATATTGCTACTTTGAACAAGGTGATTATTTATGTGAAAGAAAATGAGATCACCCAAAAATTAAAGATTGTAACAGTTCTTCAAAAAGAAGAGAAGATGTCTCCTACATTCAAAAGAGATTTTGAAGCATTGGATCGTGCTTATCCGGATATAAAAATTGAATACATCACCATTCCGGGCGTATTTGGCCCGGAAATCATTGATAAGCTCAGTAAGGATTGGGATATTCCGCACAACTTCATGTTTATCGGATCGCCCGGAGACCGCTTTCCGCATAAAGTTCAGGACCTGGGTGGTGTACGCCTAATTATTGGAGGTTAAAATCAATTCAAAAAATTGGCTCAATTTCTTTTATAAAATTTCAGCCGGTTAAATGCGACACATTTAACCGGCTGAAAAATTAATAATTCTGCACATCCAAAAAAGGAATCCAAATGCACCCTTAAATAGATGGCTGGCCTTTAAGCGTCAATTCATAGAAATCGGTACGGCGATCTTTCAAATTCCGGACACTTCCATGCGCATGTAATTCATCCAGAAGGGAAAGATCCACATCAGCTATCAGGATCATTTCTGTATTAGCAGTCGCTTCACTTTTTATGCCATTGGAAGGGAAAGCAAAATCACAAGGTGTAAATACAGCAGACTGTGAATACTGAATATCCATATTCTCTACCTTCGGTAAATTCCCAATACAACCGGTTATAGCCACGAAACATTCATTTTCTATTGCACGTGCCTGGGCACAATAACGAACACGGTTATACGCGTTCTGCGTATCGGTTAAAAAAGGCACGAACAGTATTTGCATTCCCTGCTCTGCAAGTATGCGGGGAAGCTCCGGGAATTCTACATCATAACAAATAAGAATGCCTATTTTACCTGCATCTGTTTCATAAACCTGCAACACATTCCCACCACTTATTCCCCAGAATTTTGCTTCATCGGGTGTAATATGAATCTTTTCATATTGTTCAATCTGACCATTTCTGTGACAGAGATATCCAACATTCATCAACACATCGCCCTCAATACTTGGTACACTTCCCGTGATAATATTGACATTGTACGTTATAGCAAGTTCGCGGAAACGTCTTTTAAATTCAGGTGTGTATTGCGCCAGAGCCCGCATGGCTTCCGCTTCGCTCAAATGATTGAATTCTGCCAGCAAGGGACCATTAAATAGTTCAGGCAATAACGCAAAATCACTTTTATAGGCGGATATAGAATCAATAAAAAACTCCACCTGAGTAAACATTTCATCCATATTGGTATAAGGACGCATTTGCCATTGAATCAATCCGAGACGAACATATGATTTTGCCAGGAATTGTTTTTTTGATTCACTGCTATAATAAATATTATCCCATTGTAAAAGTGTGGCAAATTCCTTACTCTGTATATCCTCCGGCAAGTAATTCTTTAAAACTTTCTTTACATGAAAATCATTTGATAGTTGAAAAGAAAGAACGGGATCATAGATCTCTTTTAGTTTCACTTTTTGGATAAATTCTTTGGGAGACATCTCCGCTGCATACTTATGGTATTCCGGTATGCGGCCTCCATAAACTATAGCGCTCAAATTCATTTGTTCACATAACTCTTTCCGTGCATCGTATAATCTCCGGCCTAATCTTAAGCCACGATAATCGGGATGAATAAATATCTCAATCCCATAAAGAACATCACCTTTTATAGGATCGTGTGTATCGAAGGTATAGTTCCCGGTAATTTGCTTATACGTATGCGAATCACCAAACCGTGCATAATTGACAATAATCGAGAGGGTACAACCCACCACTTTTCCATCTGCTTTTATTACGATCTGACCCTCGGGGAATTTTTTGATCAATTTATCGATACTCTGTTCACTCCAGTAATTCCCCGGCCAGTTTGAATAAGAGGCCTTCATGGAAATCAACAGTTCTTTGTAATCTTTAAATTTTAAATTGCTTATTTCTATATTTTTCACTCTATTATTATTATTTTAAAAATTGATTAATTAACACCCTGCCATTTAAACTGGCCGTGTTTTGTTTCGAAAGAAACCGATATCGGAAAAATGACAGATTTCTTTCCTGTATCCGGAAACCAGTCTCTGCCTTCAGGCACCATGATAAACAAACCATGTTCATCACCAGTCACTTTAAAATTTGGGCCCGGTGGCTGTTTTTTAAAAAATTGTAAAGAATATTTTCTCATAAAATCTGATATCTCAAAACTAAAATTATGGAACGGAAAAACAATGCCTAATTCGCTGATACTGCAAATTGAAGCTCCGGAGAATTCTCGTGTAACCATATTGTCAAGATCAAAACGGGCGATAATTTCAAGAATGTTTCCCGCAGGATCATAAAAATAAAATGACTTCGCATTCCAGTTGGTAAAATCGGCTACATAACTTTTGTAATCATTCACCCACAAAAAAGATACCCCCGGTTTAAACCAGGAATACGCTTCCTCAAATTTATTGGCGGGAATATCAAAAGCGAAATGATAAAACGGGTCTTTAATTTCCCCATTCTTTTTAAAAACCAATACCGATTTACCAGCTTGCACCTGTAAAGTATTTTCATCTGAAAATAAAACAGGCAAATCCATGACTTCTTTATAAAACCGGTGTAAAGAGGTCAAAGAATTTGCCTGTAAAATTATTTCAGTTAGTAGCATGAATAACAATTGTTGCTATGAGTTCAACAACTATCATGCCTTTGAAATTTATGATCATGTGTTAGACCATCACAAACTTTATTTTTCAGAAGTGATAACAGTTGGTAAAGGTGAAACTCCTTTTCCTTTATCGATGTCTTCCTGCAATTTCATAAATGGTTTAATAATGTCCAGCGGGATTGGGAACAAAATAGTAGAATTATTCTCTGTCGCAATCTCACGAAGTGTTTGAAGATACCTTAAGGTTAGGGCGCTTGGCTGCTCACTCAATATGGCGGATGCATCAGCTAAACGTTGTGATGCCTGGAATTCTCCTTCTGCGGCAATTACTTTTGCTCTACGCTCTCTTTCTGCTTCTGCTTGTTTGGCCATAGCACGTTGCATTTCCTGTGGTAAATCGATTTGCTTTACTTCCACATGCGTTACTTTCACACCCCATGGTTCTGTCTGAAGATCAATAATCTCTTGTAATCTCAGATTTATTTTATCCCGTTGAGAAAGAAGTTCATCCAATTCTGATTGTCCCAATACACTTCTTAAGGTAGTTTGCGAAAGCTGTGAAGTACCAACGAGAAAGTTTTCGATCTCTATAATGGCTTTTTGCGGATCAATTACCCTGAAATAAACAACTGCGTTCACTTTAATGGATACGTTATCCGATGTAATCACATCCTGCGGAGGAACATCCATTACGACAATCCGCAGACTGACCTTGACCATTTTATCAATGAATGGAATCAAAAGAATGATACCGGGGCCTTTTGTTCCACCATCCAGCACACGTCCAAGTCTAAAGATCACCCCTCTTTCATATTCTCTTAAAATACGGATGGAACTGGCTAAAATATAAAGAACGAAAACAACGATTAATACAATTACAATGGGAAATTCTGTTGGCATATTTGATTATTTATTGGTTAATGTGAATTAAAAAATTATTTTATGAATGTACTATTTTTTCCGGCATTGATCTGACATATAAAGTAAGCCCTTTGATATCCTCAACGAAAACGGCTTCATTTTCATTTATTTTCCCTGAAAGAGATTCAGCCTTCCATGTTTCACCAACTATTTTTACATGGCCGGCCGGATTAAGCACTTCTAAAGTTTGTGCTGTTTTTCCAATGAGCGCATTACCACCTGAAACGGGTTTAAATCTTTGAGCTCTTAATCCAAGAGTAACAATAAAGACAAAGAAAGCTGTTGAAACCGCTGTTACAGAAAAAATAACACTCCAGGAAAGAGTCACAAAATGTTCGGTCGGACTGCTTCTGAATAAGATCATAGATCCGAGAAGAATCGAGATAATGCCACCAATGGCCAAAACTCCGTGACTGATGATCTTAATTTCAAGGAGGAACAATACAATCCCAAAAACAATCAAGGCAACACCCGCGTAATTTACGGGCATAGAACTCATGGCATAAAATGCCAGGATCAGGCAAATAACTCCAACGATTCCGGGAAAAATGGCACCCGGACTAAACAATTCGAAAAGCAATCCAAAAAATCCCAGCATCATGAGTATGTAGGCAATATTCGGGTCACTAATTTTGCTTAGCACCTGCTGAAAAAGACCCATTTCAAGGGTTTCGACTTTTGCGTTTTTTGTATGAATTATTTTAGAACCATTGTCTAATTCCACTTTCATCCCATCGATTTTGGCAAGCAGATCACCCTCGTTATTGGCAACCAGATCAATCACATTTTGTTCCAAAGCTTCTTTTTCTGTGATTGCTTCACTCAACCGGACAGCATCTTCTGCCCAACGCACATTTCTGCCACGCTTTGAAGCAATGGAGCGGATAAATGCTGCGGCATCATTCGTACCTTTTTCCATCATTATAGCATCTCCTTTCCCTTGCATGGAAACAGGATGTGCCGCTCCTATATTGGTACCGGGAGCCATTGCAGCAATATTTGCCGCCATTGTGATAAATACTCCCGCCGAACCGGCATGTGCTCCTGAAGGAGAAACATATACTATAACAGGCACAGAAGATCCCATCATATCTGTTACAATATCGCGCGTTGAAGAAAGTAATCCGCCTGGTGTATTCAGATTAATGATCAAAGCTTCCGCCTTTTCTTTTTCCGCTTTTTCGATCGTTTG
>JBBSSE010000172.1:0-6186 GCA_038242375.1 Chitinophagales bacterium | reverse complement strand
GAAACAACCGTCGTTTAAAAAGTTGACTCTTTTTTATAAAGAGAAATGGAAAAATAAAATTGGCCGCTGCATTTTTGCAGCGGCCAATTTATTTTGGAATAATTTTATTGTAATCATTCAGTGGTATTTATGAGATATAGTAACCCGTTTTTCAGTTTCTGATATTAAAAGTTTATTTCTGTGTGTGTTCTCTTATAAATCCGAATATATTTCTTGAATTATTTTGCAAAGACTGCCTTTTTGAATTGCCTCCAGCTTTGAATTGCCTCCAGCGTTGAATTGCCTCCAGCTTTGAATTGTCTTCTGCTTTGAATTGCCTCCAGCTTTAGCTGGTGGTATCGAAAGCTAATCCATCAGGCTTTAGCCAATTCTTTTTTCTTAAAACCAAGGCAACGATATCCAGTTTTGGGCTAAAGCCCGATAGATTTTTTCAATTTATCCACAGGTTGAAACCCGTGGCAATTCAGTTAAAACCCATGGCAATTCAGTTGAAACCCGTGGCAATTCAGTTGAAACCCGTGGCAATTCAGTTGAAACCCGTGGCGATTCATTTAATACCCGTGGCAATTCATTTGAACCTGTGGCAATTCAGTTGGCACCTGCTGAATGTTTGAATTTGACCTGAAAACCTCTAACAACTAACGAGTTTTTAATTTGGAGTTTCCTGATAAAACCAAAGGGTTTTCCCTTTGTGCTTTTTGTGACTTCGTGGTTAAATTCTTTTTGGTACTCTTTCAAAGTTTTAGATGAGAAGAAATAAAAAGCTTAAACGTAAATCCGTTTGAATACAGTGCCGAACGGCACTGCAAATTTCTTCAAACTTTAAGAAAGATGGAAATACTATTTTGAAAAAAAAATGGTATTTAGGATAGTACCTAAAGCTCTTTAATTTTATTCCATTAATCCTAAAGTTCAACCCATGCGGCAGTTCAGTTGAGAAAAGCCTTAAAATTCAAAAATTAATTAGTGGAGAAGAAAAGAAACAATAAAAAAGGCTACCGGGATTTCGGTAGCCTTTGAGTTTTCTTCGGGAAATTTATTTGTAACGTATTTTGGAGTGTTTATTTTTCATCCTGATTTTTCATTTTCCCCTGGCGGTTTTTCATTTTTAATTTTTGTTCAGGAGTTAATAATTGATTCATTTGTGTCATGTGGTTTTTTCTCAAATCCTGTATTTGTTGAGTCTTTTGCTCCTGGGTTAAGCTTGAATTGTTTTTGATGGCCATTGATTCTGTTTTCATTTTAGAACGGAGGTCTTTCATTTTAGTTTGCTGATCCTGGGTTAGATCCATTCCTTTCATTCCTCTCTTTGCATTCATACCTTTTTGGCCTTTCATACCTTTTTGACCTTTCATTTCTTTTTGTTCCTTCATTCTGTTTTCGGAGCCTCTCTCTTTCTGATTCGCCTTCATGGTAGCTTTTTGTTCAGCGGTTAAAATGCTGCTGTTTTTTTCCCTTGAAGCTTTTTGAAGATCCATCATTTTAGATTTCTTTTGATCCGCTGTTAATGACGCATCATTCTGGATTGACTGTCTTTGAGTTTTCAGGCTTTCCTGATTTTCCTTCATCTTTTGTTTCTGATCAGCAGTCAGATTGAGATTGTTCCAATTATCTTTTATCATTGTTTTGTGCTGAACATTCTTTTGTTTTTCAAAAGAGGAATCCTGCATTCTTCTCACCTGGGCATTAATTCCGGAAGTAAAGAATAGGGCGGCTATAGCCATTGCGATAATTTTTTTCATGTCTTTTAATTTTTATACAGGAATAGATATCAATTGGAAGGAAAGGTTTAATAAACAAATGTTAAAAGGATGTTGTAAGCTTGAAAGCTTTATTTTTCATTTAATGAAAAGAGCTTTTTACAGACTCTATAAAATAAAAAAATCATTCCTGCAAAGAGTCAATAATGATTTAGTGTATTGATTCTGTTTGCAGGAATGATTACGGCAATAAAAGTTATAGCAGTTTATCTTAAAAACAATAATTCACGGTACTTCGGCAGTTCCCAAAATTCATCATCGACCAATAATTCTAATTTATCTACGTGGTAGCGAATCTCGTCAAAATATTTTTTCACATCATCGCAATAAGCAATAGCTTTTTCGCGATAATCCGAAATTTCATTGGCTACTTTACGTGCTTCGATCATTGATTTTACACGCTTATTGATCACGTTTATGTGTTCAGATATTTTCAGCGCTATTTGTTTTTGGGAATCATAATGAGTCTCATCAAACTCAAGCTCTTTCAATCCTTTAATATTCTCAATTAAAATATTCTGATATTTTATAGCCGCCGGCAATACATATGTACTGGCCATATCGCCGATGATCCTTGCCTCTATCTGAATTTTCTTGATGTAATTTTCCAATAAAATCTCGTGACGTGCCTCCAATTCTATTTTGGTAAATATCCGGTGTTTTTCAAATACATATTTAGCTTTTTCACCTACAAAGGCATCCAAAGCAACAGGTGTCGTTTTAAAATTGGATAAACCAATTTTATCTGCTTCTTTTTCCCACGCTTCGCTATATCCGTCTCCTTCAAATAAGATCGATTTGCTTTCGACAATATATTTCTGGATGATCTGCATTAAAGCGACTTCCTTCTTTTCACCTTTTTCAATAAGTTTGTCTACAGCTACTTTAAATTCTGTAAGCGTGTCACACATAATGGTATTTAATACCGTCATAGGGCCTGCACAGTTCGCGGCAGATCCTACAGCCCTGAATTCAAATTTATTTCCGGTGAAAGCAAAAGGAGAAGTTCGGTTCCTGTCTGTATTATCCAACATTAATTCAGGAATACTCTTATGTATATCCATTTTAAGGATTGCTTCATCCTGTTCATCAAAATTAACGCCTACGCGTTTTTCAACTTCGTTGAGAACATCGGTCAAATATTTTCCGATAAATATAGATACAATGGCGGGCGGTGCTTCGTTCGCTCCTAAGCGGTGGTCGTTTCCCGCAGATGCAATGGATGCTCTTAATACATCAGCATAATCATGGACTGCTTTAATTGTATTAACAAAAAATGCCAGGAACATCAAATTTGTCTTAGGCGTTTTTCCGGGGGCTAATAAATTCACGCCTGTATTTGTAGCCAAACTCCAGTTGTTGTGTTTACCACTACCGTTGATCTTTGCAAATGGTTTCTCGTGCAGCAATACAATAAGATTATGCCTTTTCGCCACTCTGCTCATCACATCCATCAGCAAAGTATTATGATCCACTGCGATATTCACTTCCTCAAATATTGGTGCGCATTCAAATTGAGAAGGTGCTACTTCATTATGACGTGTACGTAACGGGATTCCCAATTTATATGCTTCTTCCTCATAATCCCGCATAAAAGAATACACTCTTTCCGGAATTGCTCCAAAATAATGGTCATCCAATTGCTGGCCTTTCGCCGGTGCATGGCCAAAAACAGTTCTTCCTGTCATCATCAGATCCGGTCGGCCGCTGGCTATACCTGCATCTATTACAAAATATTCCTGTTCCCAACCGAGGGTTGCTGACACTTTAGTGATGTTTTTATCAAAATATTGGCACACATCTACGGCAGCTTTCTCCAGCGCAACAGATGCTTTTAATAAAGGCGTTTTGGAATCCAGCGATTCGCCGGTGTAAGCAACGAATATAGTAGGTATGCATAAAGTTTTTCCATTTCCCATTTCCATAATAAATGGTGGGGAAGATGGATCCCAGGCAGTATAACCCCTCGCTTCAAAAGTAGCTCTGATTCCTCCGCTTGGAAAAGAAGATGCGTCAGGTTCTTGTTGTATGAGTGCTGCACCATCAAATTCTTCGAGGGCAGTTCCATCTCCTTTCAGGGTAAAAAATGAATCGTGCTTTTCCGCTGTGGCTCCTGTAAGTGGTTGGAACCAATGGGTGTAATGCGTCACATTTCTGGATTCAGCCCAGTTTTTTAAAGCGGAAGCAATCTGATCGCCCATTTTGCGGTCGATCTTCGTCTGATTCTTTATTGACGAAACAAGACTCTTGTAAGCTTCATCGCTCATGAATTCTCTGGCCTTTTTCAGACTGAAAACGTTTTCTCCAAAAAAAGAAGTAATCTTTTTTGAGGCGGGGACTTCGTAAAATTTAGTTTTTGAAAAGAGTTGATGCAAGGCATTGAGCCGTAATGATTTCATTTATTTTTAATTAGAACACAAAAAAACAACTATTATCCTGAAATAAATGATTTATTTTTCCGGATATGAAATTTTTTATGACCTTTTTAATAAAAGTTGATAGATATCACTCAATGTAATGTGTTTTCGCAACCCTTTTTTATGAATTTTTCGTGCACTTTCCCCCAATCTGTATAAACTAAAATGGGTAACATAATAAATGTAAAGTAAATACTCCGGTAGCGTACGAATGCACCAATAATAGGAATTGTGTAACCGATAACTAAAAGCATACTCAGACTGAAAAAAATCAAGAAATAAATTAGTGCCGGCACTTCATTAACTTTTTTTCTAAAGAAAAGAAAAATCAGGAATAAAAGCTCAAATAAAAATACTTCCAGAGCAAACGGTATATAAACCCATTTATCTCCTTCAAATAAATACGGTCTTAAAAGAACGTGATTCAATGCCTGTGGTGCATTTTTTACAAAGCCGGTTAAAGTTGGTTCAAGATTATTTGTAGGGAGTGAAGAACCGGCAAGTCCCGAAAGTTCAATGAAATTAAATTGACGTTTACTTACAGATTCAGGGAGATTTATTTTAGGCGAAATAAATGGAGAAACAAAAAATAGAAAAGTAAAGAATGAATAAATACTTATAAATGTTACCAGGGAATTTGTTCTTCCGATTTTGCTGACCAATAAGGAGATCAAGGCAGGAATCAGTACTATAATTACAAATGATCTTGTAAAAAGAATTAAAAGGATGAACAGAATAATATACAGAACCCTTTTCAATTCTCTTTTATTTTTAAAGTAGAAGTATATATGGTAAATAAGCAGGGATAAGGAGAGAAACAACATACCGTCTTTGTGGGGGAATGAACTATATAGTAAAGCAGATGGAAGTAAGAAAATTGCTGCAATAAGCGGATACTTTGATTGAGGGAAAAGGTCAATGAATGCTCTGTAAAGAGCAGTGGATCCGAAAAATATTAGTACATTAAAGAAAAGGGTGTTAATCAGGAAATTTTTAAAACTAATCAAATTAAAGAGGGACAGTAATTTGATGATCAGATTCGCCCCCAGATTATTCCAATATGAATTGGTTGTTGAAAAGAAACCGGAATAATTATTACCGTATCCATCAATAAAAAGATTCGAAAAATAGATTTTCGGATCTGAAAACAGTAGCTCGTATTCTTCAATCCCGTATTGTTGGTAACGCATTGAATCTGAGCCTGGATAATAATATAAATCAAAATAATAACTTCCTACAGCCACGATAATTCTGATAAGGAATAAAGAAACCAGTAGTTTTGCACCTAAACCCGTTTTTGTAAAAAATGAATTACGGGAGATAAACCAGCAAAATAAAATTAATAAGCAAATAAAATAGATGTAAAACAAGCAGAATTTTTTGAATGTGGGAAGTTAGTTAAAATAATTATACCACAATATTCTGTATAAAGTTTTGGACATTGTAAGTTTGCATTTTTTATACATTATGGATATAACATTTGAAACAGCTGCAAAACTCGGGCTGACAAAAGATGAGTTTGAAAAGATTAAAGAAATTCTTGGCCGTACTCCCAATTTTGCTGAATTAAGCGCTTATTCAGTAATGTGGAGCGAACACTGTAGCTATAAGAACTCAATAAAGTGGTTGAAAACATTGCCACGTGACGGAGCCAGGCTTTTAGTAAAAGCCGGTGATGAAAACGCGGGTTTGGTGGATATCGGAGATGGACTGGCAGTCGTTTTTAAAATTGAAAGTCATAATCACCCTTCGGCAATTGAGCCTTTCCAGGGCGCGGCTACAGGGGTAGGCGGTATTCACCGCGATATTTTTACCATGGGAGCAAGGCCAATCGCAACGCTCAATTCACTTCGTTTTGGAGAAATTAAAGAAGCGAAGACTCAGCACCTTGTAACAGGTGTTGTGGATGGCATTGGCCATTATGGCAACTGCTTTGGTGTACCAACTGTAGGTGGAGAAATCTATTTTGAAGAATGTTATCATACAAATCCTTTGGTGAATGCAATGAG
>JBBSSE010000171.1:0-6195 GCA_038242375.1 Chitinophagales bacterium | reverse complement strand
TAATAGCACTTTGGCCGAATTCAGAAAAAAGCATCAATTAATGATCTAATATATTAAATTTAGGCAAATTGCTTTTTTAGAAAATGAAAATCAAAATTGCTGTTACGGATGCTTGTATTTTTATAGATCTCTATGACCTGGGACTTGTTAACTCATTTTTTGATCTTGAATTAGAAATACACACGACCACTTCAGTCTATTTTGAACTTTATGAAGAGCAACAACAGGTTTTAAAAGCTTACCAATCTATTGACAGCCTAATAGTCCATAATCTATTAGAATCTGACTTTTTGCAGATACATTCAAATCATTCCCAAAATCTCTATCGGAAACAGATAAATCGGTTTTATACATTGCCAATAAACTAAATGCCTGCGTATTAAGTAGTGATAAAACTGTCCGTAATTCTGCTAAAAATAAGGGTATTGAATACCATGGAATGATCTGGATTTTCGATAAGCTGGTAGAAGAAAATCTCCTGACAAAAAAGGAAGCATTTTTAAAATTAAAACAACTTGTAGCAATCAATTTCATTTTCCAAAACAATCAATCTTTAGTAGCCGAAATACAAAAAAGATTTAAATCCTGGAAGGAAGATCGAAATCATTAAGGAAATCCTATATCCCTTTCAACTAAGTTCAGAGTTTGTGGATTTGAACCATTTAGCAATTCAGCAATTCAACATCCAGTATTCACCATGAAGTTCATTGCTTGCTTCTCTCAATCAAAAACACAGAAGGTATCTGCCTTTGCTCTCCTTTGGACGAAGGTATATTTGTTTCTTTTCCATTAATCAGCATACAGCTACTTCCGCCACCATCAAGGTTTAGGGCTTCTACACAACCAATGCCTTTCATCACTTTTGCCAGTTCAGTTAATGATAGTCCGGAAGCAGCTTCAGAACGTCCCTCACAAACAAATACAATCAGTTTATTGCCTTGGGTATACCCCATTGCTGTGCGCGGATGACGGTCGTTTATGGCATTTCCGGCAAATTTCAATTCTTCATTATTGGTGATATTGACCTTTCCGTTTTGAACCAAAACCGGCCCTCCCCCAACAGCAGTACGAACTTTCCATTTCCTAAAAACCGGGATAGTTGTATGATCGGATGCGGAATAATTTGAAGCTTTGGTAAAAGTAGATACCCGCACATCTTTTAAACGAGGCTTCGAAAGTGAATCCCTAAAAAACGGCACAGGCGTTTGTGAAGCATAAACATATCTTTTGGAGGAATCCGAAAATACCCAGGCCACGTCAGCATCTCTTTTCCTGGATATTCCCAATGCTCCAAAAAAAGGATGCCTGTATGTAAGGGTATCTTTCCCTTTTCCCGGAAGGCTATGCTCATTATAGCTTACAATCTTTCCATCTTTCACGACCACATTCAGGTTTTGATTTGTCGTAAATGTAAAAAATGATGTATTCACAACCAGTAAAGGATGTTGATTTTTTTCATAGAAACCCGAAGGCGTAATTCTTCTTCCTGAAGTGGTATCACTTGTAAAAATCAAATCTTTATCTTTTAAATCTGCCACGGCGTAATACATTACATTTGGTTTACCGTCAATGGAATCTACCGATTTAAAAACATGCATAGATGATGGCAATGGCTGATAAAGAGAATCAATATTTATCCAATTATTCTGAGCTTGTAAAATGGTTGTAATAAAAAATAAAGAGAGAAAAATAGAAAACTGTTTCATTGAATCATTTATTTAATAATCATAACCTTTCCTTTCAGGTCATATTTCTTTCCGATAATATCTTCTGCCTTCAAAACCCAAACATAGGTTCCTGAATCTAATTTCTTTCCTGCTGATGAACCATCCCATCCTTCCGTCATGCTATTCGTGGAAAACAGTTTCTTTCCCCATCTATCGTAAACGGTAAAAAATGAAAGTGATTTTATTCCGATCAAATACGGTTTCAAAAGATCATTTAGCCCGTCATTATTCGGTGTAAAAACATTCGGCACATAAACAGCAGATCCTTTAAATACGGTTATCATTACAGATGCTGTGTCTGTACATCCTTCCACGGTGGTAACCTTTACTTTATACCGAATATCATCCTGGATATTACCTGACGGATTTGAGATACCCGGATTATTTAATCCTGTAGAAGGCGACCATAAATAAGCAGATCCTCCGCTGGCATGTAATTGAAATAATGTATTTGGCAGTACGATGGTATCTTTTTCCGCATATGCTTCGGGAGAATTAATAAAAATATTCTGCACAAGTTGAGACGTACAGCCATTCGTTCCGGTAGCGGTTAGAGTTATGGGATAATCCCCTTTACTGCCAAAAGAATATTCCGTATTCTGTCCAACTTTAAATAGTCCATCTTCAAACTGCCATTGCCATATAGTTACAGATTGATTATCCAATTTGATTCCTTTAAATGCAATGACTTCATTCTTACACCCATTCATAGACGAAAAAGAAATAGCTGGTTTTGGTTTAACAATAAAATTATCCGTTACCACATTGGATTTACATCCGTATTCTGAAAATGCAGAAAAAGAAAGCGTATAATTTCCGGCAGGCAGAGCTGAAAGATCAGGATTTTTATCTGAAGAAATTGACTGATTATTTACTGAAAATTCCCACTGATTTACGAGACCAACGGAAGCAGTTGTCAATGTAGAAATCCGGGGATTAATACCTTCACAGGTATCAAAAACTTGCATGCTTGCTTTTGGAAAATCTCCAATAATAATATCGCTTGTAAATGATTTGCTTTCACATCCATCTTTAGAGGTAAAATGATGCGTGACCTTATATTTTCCAGGGCTTGAATAATTATGGACAGGGCTTGCCAACGTACTGGTATTTCCATCACCAAAATCCCATAGATAATTACTGATGCCAACTGAACCTACGGAATTATTTTTAAATTCTACAGGAGTACCCAGGCAATATGCATTCTTATTTAATTGTGTCTCAAACCGCGGGTCAAGCGAGGTGCAAAACTTTTGTACATTAACCATCCCACCAGTAGCACCGCTGAAGCCCCAATAAACCATAGGATCATTCTTGAACACATCTTTTACCAGGTCGATCTTTGCACCGACCCGCCATTGACCGTCAAAATAAGCGGACAAAGAATCTGTTGCGGGATTCCAGACGATTCTGAACTTATGCCAATTACAATCCTCAATATTATCACTGATGGCAGATGCCCGAACAGGCCCCGCCAAATCATTTTTATGAAGGATATCACCATTTAACTGAATGCTGATGTGATCATAAGAAGGATCATCTGCATTCTGATATGTATCCAACGGAATTCCGACGGAAGGAATAATTCCCTTGAATCCCAAACCTTCTCCATATGCTCCAATACTGGTGCTGTTCGGCTGAAGAATGAAAACAATTCCATCTGCCCCATCCAAATCTTTACAACCCAGGTACACATCAAAAAAATAATCGAAAGGTTTTGTCAGATCAATCTTTGTTGCCTGCCATACACTACCGATTAAGCTTGTGCTTTCGGTGGTTAACACATAGCAATTACAACTTTCCTTTGTAGCTGAACCATTGAGTATATATTGGCCAAAAGAAGCAGTTGGCAACAAAATGAATAAACCCCCAATAATTATCAATCCTTTTAGTCCACTCATAATGCTTGTGTGAGGTTAGCAGAAATGATTGAAACAGTCATTATGTAAATAGGATGACTATCTTATAAGCATTCAGGTATTACTCGGTAAATTAACTATCCCGATGTAAAGAAACAATTAGTACAGCAAATAATTAATTACCATGATTTTCTTCAAGCCACTTTTTTCTGCCATAACCTGGTATCACATGTTTTTCACTATGATACGATGAGCGCACAAGCGGTCCGCTTTCTACATAATCCAACCCGATCTCATAGCCTATACGGCGATATTCTGCAAATTCATCCGGATGTACAAAACGCTGTACTTTCAGGTGTTTTGGTGTTGGTTGTAAATATTGTCCTATTGTAATCACGTCAACATGGCTTTCCTTTAAATCACGCATCGTCTGAATTACTTCTTCCTTTTCCTCACCAAGTCCCAGCATAATACCGCTCTTTGTCCGCATTCCGCCTTTTTTCAGAATCCGCAGAGTTTCCATACTTCTCCAATATTTTGCCTGTATCCTAACGGAGCGGGTTAAACGCTCAACCGTTTCAATATTGTGACTCACCACATCCGGAGCTACATCTATAATTCGTTGAATATTTTCTTCCTCTGCTTTAAAATCAGGAATCAATGTTTCTAAAGTTGTTGTGGGATTCAGGGCGCGTACAGCTTTGATGGTATTTTGCCAGATAATTGATCCGCCATCTTTTAATTCATCCCTGTCCACAGAAGTGATCACCGCGTGTTTCACTTTCATCAGGTTTATCGCTTCTGCTACCCGCTGCGGTTCATCCCAGTCAACCGCCAACGGTCTTCCGGTAGATACAGCACAAAATCCGCAACTCCGGGTACAAATATTTCCAAGGATCATAAAGGTAGCTGTACCTTCTCCCCAACATTCCCCCATATTGGGACAATTGCCACTTTCACAAATCGTATGTAATTTGTGGGTGTCAACGAGGCTTCTAACGTGTTTATATTCTTCTCCGATCGGCAGTCTTACTCTTAGCCAGGATGGCTTTTTTGGCTTTGCTTCAGCAGCCACCATTTGTTCACTCATTCATGTTTATTTTATAGGTATCAAAAGGGATTAGAGTCTATTTACGTTTTCCAAAAATCAAGGAAAAATAAGCTCCATAAAAAAACTTCTTTTCGTCGTTGTAAACCATCTGTGGTATTTTCTTCGAATAGTATTCGGCATTTACTCCTACCTCAATGGCGGAAACGATGTCGTTAAAAATTCCATAGTCAAACCGGAGCGCAGCTTTGCCGTAAACTCCCGGTGTCACGGACATTTCGCTCCAACCCTTACTTAATGTTGGGCCACCAAATATTGCACCTCCTAAAAACTCGGAACTGTCCGGGGAATTGTATTTTATATATTTCAATTCGTTACCAGTATTTATCTGCACATAATAAGGTCTTAAAAGTGCGAGGGATAATCCTCCACCAACATTTCCTGTAACACTCACGCCGTTTTTATTCGACTTATTTCCCAATAATATCTGTTGCTGAACACCCAGTTTCACCGGATAAAAATTATTAATTTTTCCGTACACAAAAGGAATACTCTGGGAATAAAGACTACTTAATTTTTCTTCCTTCGGATGTTTTCGTTCGCTGATATCTAATTGAAATAAAAGTGCCTTCTTAACGGAACTGGCCCGGCCAATCTCAAAAAAAGCTCCGTAGCCATCTGTCGTAAGTTTAAGGCCAAAAACGGTACTTTTCGGATTGGTAATAACTCCCTCCTCCTCCATTTTGACCATTTCATTTATTTGAGCTTTTTTCTCCTTTTGTCGGTCTTTCTTCTTATTTTGCGCAAAAGAATTCAACGAAAACACGGATAAAATTAAAATCAATAGGGTTTTTTGCATCTCTTTAGATTAAGATTTATGCTGTAAATTTATACAAAAAATAGACAATGACTGCTTCAATAATTTATAAAGGAAATTTGCGCTGTGAGTCGGTGCATATTCAAAGCAATTCTCAAATTGAAACTGACGCGCCAACCGACAACCGGGGTAAAGGTGAAAGGTTCTCTCCCACTGATCTTCTATGTGTTTCCTTGGCAACCTGCATGCTTACTACCATGGGTATCAAGGCAAATGATATGGATGCAAATATTGATAACGCGAAGGCAAATGTAACAAAACATATGGCCAGCGATCCACGCAGAGTTTCCAAAATTGAGGTAGCTGTTTCTCTTCCGGCAAATGGAAGTGATAAGGATAAAACAATCCTCGAAAGAACCGGAAATAATTGCCCGGTAGTAAAAAGCCTCCATCCGGATATTGAATTGGTAATAAGTTATCAGTGGGGATGAGCTGTGCCACGAGCTGTGAGCTGTGAGCTTAGAGCCTTGAGCTACGAGCCTCGAGCTTAGAGCTTAGAGCTTAGAGATATGAGCTATCGGCAATAGCATAATAAATAACTTCCCCCTTTTACAGGCAACCCCGATAGGGGTTGAATATTAATAGCCATGTGCGAAAGCGCATGGATTAATAGCCATGTGCGAAGCGCATGGATTAATGGCCAGGAACGAAAGCGCATGGATTAATGGATCCGTAACCACGAAC
>JBBSSE010000170.1:0-6206 GCA_038242375.1 Chitinophagales bacterium | reverse complement strand
TTCTACTTAGAATCTAAACGCTTTTGATTTTGGAACCAAAAAACATCGCGCATTTAATCCAAATCAAAGAGAAAAACTGTTGCTAAATAATTTATTTTAAAAGTACTTCCTTACTTCGAAGGAATCAAATCCGAAGGATAATGCACCTGCATTCCCGTAGCTTTATTGATCGCCAATTGCGCATGCCGCTCTTTTAATTTTTTGGTTAAAAGATCAGCCATTTGCTTTAATTTTTTCGGCTTTGTTTTAGCTAAATCATTTTTCTCACCGATATCATTTTTAAGATCGTATAATTCCAGGCGACCTTCTTTTTGGAAATAAAGCAACTTCCAGTTTCCCTGTCGCATAGCGGAAACATAACTTGTAATTCCGGCCGGTCCGGGATACCATTTATTCGGGTAATTCCAGATCAGCGCACGTTGATCATTATTCTTTCCTTTCGATTTTAAAAAGGGAACAATGCTAAGTCCGTCTGTTTGTTGAATGGTTTTATAATCTTTTATTCCGGCCATTTCTAAAACTGTTGGAAAAAAGTCCTCAATGATCACATATTGGTTTTCAATACTTCCGGGTTTCACTACACCCGGCCATTTTACAATCATTGGTTCGAGAATTCCACCTTCATACAGTGAGCCCTTGCCAGCTCTCAACGGGCCATTTTGAGTATCGATTTTTCCCATTCTTGGCTCACGGGAAAAACCGCCATTATCCGACATAAAAATGATGATGGTATTTTCCACCAGGTTATTTTGTTGAAGATAATCCATCAGATCACCAAGGCTTTTATCCATTCCCTCTACCAAAGTCGCGTAGGCAGCTTCTGGTTCTGTCAATCCCATTTCCAGGTACTTTTTCATAAAACGATCATCCGCATCAAAAGGAAGGTGAACGGCAAATTGTGCCATATACAGGAAGAATGGTTTATCCAACATCCGCGCCGTATCCAGTGACAACATTGCCTCTTTCGTAATTGCCTCTGTGAGGAATGTATGCGTGCCCCAATATTTTTCCAGGCCGGGTACTGCACGGGGATTGACTTTCCCGGGCGTATTTCCATAATTTTTTTCTCCTAAAAATGTCGAAGGATTTCCGGCTGCACTACCTGCGATATTTTTTAAAAATCCCAGCTTCAGAGGATTTTCCCCAGGCGTCCCATCGCACCAAAATGCGCCTTGCCACAATGAATGGTATAATAGCCTGCTTTTGTTAATAATGAAGGTAACGTAGTAGCATAAACGCTATTTTCAAGACCGGGTTCTGATGACAATCCGTTTACATTCCACTTTGGCGGCACCAGTTTGTCATCATCCATATGATCCGTACCCTGGTTTTTGTTATAAGTCCAGTTTGTTACGCGGTGTCGGGCTACATTCATTCCGGTCATCAGGCTTACACGCGATGGAGTACAAATAGAAGCCGCATATGCATTGGTAAATTTCATTCTTTCCTTCGCCAATCGCTGCATATTAGGCGTATGGAATTTTTTATTTGAAGGTGTAAGAGAATCCCAAAAGGGAACAGAGGTATCCTGCCAGCCCATATCATCTACGAGAAAAAAAATAATGTTTGGTTGTTGCTTTTGAGCATTAACCTGTCCTGTAACTATAAAAAAAAAGAATATAAAAAGTACTTTCTTAAGAGGTATCATAGGTTGGCAATTTAAAGATTAATCCCGGGAATGTAAGATTGATCATCAGCAAAACTTCGCACAGACAAATAGCAGCCACGTAAAAAAAGGTTAGACGGGTGCTTTACAGAACCGGATACAGAAACCCATATTTTTTATTCTGCACGTCCCGTCGTATCTGAATTCCTCCTAAAAAACGGCACAGAAAGTTAAGTCATCTTTAAAAAAAAGGTTGATTACCTGGTGACCTTTGGTAAAAAATGGACTATTTTACTGTTCAGGATTATCAGGTAGCCCTACTGTTATAGTTGGCACGAATAAGGAGACCAATTAACAGAAAAGGTTAATGTTTATTCTCTTCGATTCCATTTTTTAATAATTATGAAATTAAAATTTTTAACATGTTTACCTTCGTAGTAAGTGGCAAAAATTTTTAGCTATTAGATTCTACATTATGAGTAACAATAATACTCCCCAGATTTTCCAAACCGATAAATCTACCCGGTGGAAAAGGGTCAAATGGACAGTTCGTGTGATTCTTATGATCAGCATATTTTTTATTGTTGTGCTGGGTATCGCATTATATAGTGGCTCTTTGCCCAACATTTCCAATATGGAAGCTAAATCAAGGGAATATCAAACCGCACTCGATCCATCCAACCCCCTGGTTTTAAAAAATAATCAGAATGAGAAATTTAAAGGATTCAAGCATTTTCTTTTCAATAAACTAAAGACTGATTCATTAAATAAAATCAGCAAACACGGCGCCTCAAAAGCCAATTTGCTTCCTTTAATAAGAGCCGTTTTTTATACCCCCTGGGATGCCAAAAATGGCCTGCCTGATTTGGAAAATAACATTAATAAAATTAACACCATATTCCCCGAATGGTTTTTTATAGATACCATCACACATCGTCTCCAAACGCGGATTGACAGCGCGGGCATAGTTCTGATGCAGCAGAAGAAGCTTCGTATTATGCCAATCCTCAGCAACTTTAATACTTCAAAGCGTGACTTTGATGGAAAACTACTTCACCAGATATTAAGAGATTCGGCTTCAAGAAATAATTTCATTCAACAAATAGCGGATACTCTTTCTTATTATCACTTAAGTGGCATTAACATTGACTTTGAAGAAATTATTGAAAAAACCAATGAGCCGCTTACCGCATTTCAAAAAAAATTATACGAAACCCTGCATGCCCGGGATATGCTGGTAAGTATAGATGTTACGCCAAAAAACGAAGACTATGATTACAAGAAATTGTCAGCGTACAATGATTACATCATTTTGATGGCCTATGATCAATTTAATAATACAACAGGGCCGGGACCTATAAGTGCGCAAAAATGGATAGAAGATGTCGTATCATGGGCATCAGATAAAATTGACCCTTCAAAAATAATCCTGGGTGTGGCCGGATATGGGTATAGCTGGTCTGATGGTGTTTTGGATCCAATACCCTTAACCTACACCGATGCAATTAACAAAGCAAAATCCGTTAATGCCAACATCATTTATGATAATGATACGTATAATCTTCATTTTAGTTATAACACCCAAAGTTCCGATGATTCAAGTGATGTAGTCCATCACCAGGTCTGGTTTACAGATGCCGCCACCACTTTTAATATTTTAAGATTCAGTGATGAATTTCCAACCGCCGGAACTGTTCTTTGGCGCATAGGAAGCGAAGATCCCCGGATATGGAAATTCTATGACCGGAGCCTGAGTCATAAATCCTTACTTCAAAATCCGTTTAATTTTGATTTACTCAGAACAATTCCAATCATTCAAAATAATGTCGGATTTCAGGGAGAGGGTGAGGTACTGGACATTATTTATTCACCACAACCCGGAAAAATTAATTTTGAAATTGACAGTTCCGAACAACTAATAGCAGAAGAAAAATATGTTCAGCTTCCTTCGGGGTATGTAATCAGAAAATTTGCAGAGGATACAACTGTGGGAAAAGGCCACAAACTGATTTTAACTTTTGATGACGGCCCAAGTGCGGAATGGACACCAAAAATTCTTGATATATTAGAGCGGGAAAAAGTGCCTGCAACGTTTTTTGTAATTGGAATAAATGCTGAACAGAATATTCCTCTTTTAAAAAGAGAATACAAGGATGGTTTTGAAATAGGTAACCATACATTTACCCATCATAATATTGCTGAAATGAGTGTATCCAGGGCGGCACTCGAAATGAAACTCACGCGACTGTTAATCGAAAGTGTCACGGGGCATTCTACCATTTTATTCAGAGCACCGTATAATGCTGACTCTGAACCTCAGACTTATGATGAGCTCGCTCCCATACAAAGAAGCAGACTCGAAAACTACCTGACCATTAATGAAAGTATAGACCCCAATGATTGGGCTCCGGGAGTTACTGCAGACAGTATTTTACAAAGAGTGATCCGGCAGGTAGAAACGACCAATGCAAGTATTATTTTATTGCACGATGCCGGTGGGGAAACCCGACAGGCCACAGTAGAGGCACTCCCACAGATCATTCATTATTTCAAGAAAAAAGGCTACGTATTCGCTTCTGTCTCTGATCTTATGGGTAAAACGAGAGATGAAGTAATGCCGAGGGTTACTAACTCGCACGATAGATGGACAAGGAAATTCAATTTCTTCTTTGCGGAATCCATTTTTTGGAGCGGGCAAATTTTATTCACTTTATTTATCATCGGTATCCTATTATCCGTTGGCCGTATGGTTTTGATGGCAGTGTTGGCAAGTATTCAAAAACGAAAAGAAGAAGATCCGGTATCAAATGTATTTCCGGCATTCCTACTTAAAGGCACGGGAAAATGTCCTTTGATCAGCATTATCGTTCCGGCATATAATGAGGAGGTTAATTCTATTAGAACTGTTAATAGTTTACTGGCACAGGATTACCCTGACATAGAAATTATTTTTGTAGACGATGGTAGTAAAGACATGACTTATTTTAATGTAAAAGAAGCATTTGAGAATAATCCCAGGGTACATGTTTTTACAAAATTAAACGGGGGTAAAGCTTCCGCGCTCAATTTCGGAATTGAAAAATCTATGGCAGATTATGTCGTTTGTATAGATGCAGATACGCAATTAAAAACAGACGCAGTAAGCTTGTTGATGAAAAAGTTTAATGAAGAGAATGTTGCTGCAGTAGCAGGAAACGTAAAAGTAGGAAATGAAGTAAACATGATTACGCGGTGGCAAAGCATTGAGTATATTACATCTCAAAATTTTGACAGGCGTGCATTTGATCTTCTGAATTGCATCACGGTAGTACCCGGCGCCATAGGAGCCTTCAGAAAAGATGCCATATTAATTTCCGGCGGATTTACGACTGATACACTTGCGGAAGATTGCGACCTCACCATGCGTCTGCTCCGCAATGGCTATATCATTAGAAATTGCACGACCGCTCTTTCCTATACGGAAGCTCCGGAAACATTCAATCAATTTATGAAGCAAAGATTCAGATGGAGTTTTGGAATCATGCAATGCTTTTGGAAACATCGCGATACTATTTTTAATAAAAAATATAAGAATTTTGGAATGATCGCGATGCCGAACATTCTCATTTTCCAAATTATGTTGCCTATATTAGCACCTCTTGCAGATATCATCCTGGTCGTTAGTTTATTAGCTGCCTCTTTAGGAATAATCGTATCAAGTTTACCCCACATTATTCTTTATTATTTTATTTTTACTTTAGTGGATGTCGCTGGCGCGGCGCTGGCATTTGCTTATGAAAAAGAAAATCATTTAAAGCTGATCTGGATGCTTCCTCAAAGGTTGATCTACCGGCAGATGATGTATTATATCCTGATTAAATCAATCAATAAAGCAATAAAAGGTGAACTGCAGGGATGGGGCGCTTTAAAGAGAACCGGGAGTGTAAAAGATGTAGCGGTTCAAGCGGAATAATGAAATGATATTTAAACACGAATTTTAAGCACGAATTACGCGAATTGAAAACTTCGTTTTCGTGTGTTTTTATTGAAAATTGAATGCAATCCCAAAGCAAGAACTTTCTTTAGGATTATGATCATTGTATACAAAAAGACATCTTTCACTTACTACACATTAAAAAATATTCATTCATTTTGAAGAGCTTTCAAGAGGAACATCATAAACCGCGAACTTTATAATCTCCGGTTCTGCAAAAGAATCTTCAATTACTAATTGAAAACGATCGGATAAAACAGGCTCCGTTAATAAGGAGATAAACTTATTTCCGATAGCTGATCCTGTGACGATTGTTTTCCATCTCTTGTTTACCATTGCGCGTATTTTAAAATTCTTAACCCGGTGCCCTAAGGCTATATTTTCACTAATCTCCACCTGGTTTATATTCATTAGCTTCTTAAAAGAAATTTCATATTTATTGCCTTTTCCCGATGTCAAACCCAGAGGCTTGTCAAATCGTCTTTCTATTTCCTCTCCAAATTCCTTCATTCGTGCTACATCAGCGTCGGGCATTAATCCCCTGTTATCAGGTGTTAGTCCCAGGATTAAAGTAGCATTCCTGCCTACTGACTGGTAATACATTTGTACCAAACTATCCAATGGGTC
>JBBSSE010000169.1:0-6257 GCA_038242375.1 Chitinophagales bacterium | reverse complement strand
GCGTTTTATTTCCTCCAGGCTTTCCTGGGTAGCTTCACGCCCGATTTGGGGGTTAGCACCTGCGCCCAATCCTTGTGTTAACTGTGGCCCAAGCTGTACTTTATTCGGCACATTGCTCGTGGCAATTGCCTGCGCATCCGTGTTACAAATGATGAAGTTTACACCATCAATATTCTGGCTGTACATGTGGTTGACAGCATTACTGCCACCACCGCCAATTCCGATTACTTTCAGAATGGACGATTGTTCTTTTGGTAGATCAAATTGTATCATTGTAAGGTACCTCCTTTATCCCCGAAGGGTGTTGTTTTTAAAGTTATTAATGATCCCTTTCGTTTTATAGGTTAACATGAAGGGTATTTTATGTTTTTTGTTTGTTTTTGTTTTGTATATTTTTCCTGCTTTGCCTTTTTTGGGCAAAAGTTTATTTTTTTACAACTCCGAATCACCCTCATCCTGGAACATCTCAATCAATCCGTTTTTGCAGGAATCCAAAAAATTTTTTAATGTTTTTCTTGGTTTTACGCCATGCTCATTCTTTATATCTTCTTCCTGCTCCTCTTCTTCAAATAATTCCGATGCCACTATTGGAGCAATATTCAGGCGGGTAAAATCCTGATCAAATTGCTTCTTCTTATTTTCATAATCATTATACCCTTTTAATATTAAACCGAGACATGTTGCATACATTGGTTTGGCAAGTTCTTCAATATGACCTGGTGCAAGATGCTCATTGGGAAAACCAATACGTGCATTTAAACCGGTAACATATTCTGTCAACTGAATCAGGTGTTTTAACTGAGATCCGCCGCCTGTAAGGATTATACCACCATTCAACATACGGGTATCTAAACCGATCTGTTTTAAATGGTAGGAAACAAAATCCATAATTTCACTCATTCTTGCCTGGATGATCGCCGCCAGATTTTTTACACTGATCTCTTTCGGAGACATTCCACGTAAACCCGGAATGGTTATAAAGGTATTTACTTTTGCTTCATCAGCAAGTGCGCTTCCAAATTGAACTTTCATTTGTTCAGCCTGAGTTTTTAAAACGCCCAAACCCGTTTTAATATCATTGGTGATATTTTCACCACCAAAAGGAATTACTGCTGTATGTTTTAAAATGCCTTCATAGAAAACCGCCAGATCCGTAGTTCCTCCGCCAATATCCACAATGGCCACACCAGCTTCCAAATCATGCTCACACATTACTGCTGCTGCAGAAGCAAGGGGTTGTAAAACGAGGTCTTTAATTACTAATCCTGCTTTTTCAACGCTGCGGTTAATATTTCTGATGGCATTTTTATCACCTGTTATGATGTGAAAATTCGCACCAATTTTTACACCACTATATCCGATTGGATCAGGAATGTTTTGGAAATTATCTACAGTAAATTCCTGTGGAATAACATCGATGATCTGATCACCGGCGGGAATATATGTTTTATACTGATCATTCACTAACTGGTCTATTTCCAATTGTGTAATCTCGTTGTCCGTATTGTGCCGCACAATATCGCCACGTGTTTGCAAACTCTTAATGTGATGACCAGCTATACCCACATACACTTCACTGATCGGAAGATTAGGGTTGCTTGCATAACAGTTTTCCAGAGCTTGTTGAATGGCTTTAATAGTTTGGTCAATATTTAGCACCATACCATGTTGCACGCCGTTGCTATTGGCGCGTCCAAACCCCAGAATTTCCAGTTTGCCAAATTCATTTTTCCTCCCCGCTATGGCAGCAATCTTTGTAGTGCCAATGTCGAGACCTACGATAATGGGTTGTTCGTTATTCATAATTGCGTTGTTTTTAAATTGCTTTTTTATTTTACCAGTCTAAAAAAACATTTTTTTGTTATGCTTATTGTTTATGTTTATTTGTTGTTTATTATTCTGCTTATTTTCCTACAGTATTCCTTTATTCATTCTTTTGCTTTTGGTCATTTATTCATAATCTCCCGGTGGCGGCATCACTGCTTTCGGAGGCATCACCGCCTTGGGCTTTCCTTTTTCTTTCGGTTTCACTTCCTTCTTAACTACGGGCTCTTTTGCTACTTCTTTCTTCGGTGCCGATTGCACAATTTGTTTCTTAACAGGTGTTGCTACCGCAACATTTTGTTTTAATACCGGAGCTGGTGTTGTCACAATATTTCTTTCCGCCGCTGGTGAGGGCGCAGGCGATACATTGTTAGCAGCCGGTGGATTTACAGATGATGTTCCGGGCACATCATTTTGTTCCGGAATATCTTCCCTGGCTCTTGATTCATTAATATTTATATGATCATTCTCATGCTTTAACTGAATATTTGATGTGTCATTCGTTCTCTTTTGAGCTTCTGCAATAATGTTCTTCATGATCTGTATGGCACGAACAGAATCCGCTTTAATTTCCCTGGCATCTCTTTGTACAGCAACCACCTGGTTCTTATATTGCACATCAAGTACAGAGTATTTATTCCACCCGGCTTTTACCTGTACTTTTTTGTAAAATGCCAACAGGTTATTGAACTTCTCTTTATAGTTCTGAATGTCTCCGAATCGTATTACCTGGTTTCCCACTTTTGGAATCAGCTCAAAGGAATTATTCGGCGTAATATCAATCTGATCAATTTGCGCCATCCAGAATTCATCCTTTTCGATGAATTCACTCATCACCTTAATATCTCTTAATAAGATGCTATCTGCCTTCGTTAAAATAATCACATCCGTAGGAAAACTGGTAAACACCGGCAATCTTGCAGAAAACTTTTTACTCAGGGGCAATCTCATTAAAGAACTATCGAGGTAAAAAGATGCACCGGTGGTTGTAAAGATCCTTGCAACCGGTTCCCGCTCCAATACTTTTACCTGCAATACATTATTATTATCAATAAATATTTCCGCATTTTTAATCCATCTTTCCTTTTGCAATTCCTTCTCCATAGATACCAGATCCAGTGAATTTATAACCGCATGTCCTAAAGGTTTTTTATTAACCTTCTCTATAATATTTTTTACATCCCTTTTATCAATAAAATAATGATTCTGAACGCCCGTTATAGTAATTTCTATCCGGGCAAGTGACTGCGTATCTTTCTTACTGATGGCCGCAACAAGCAATACAATAACTCCTGCACCCAGTAATAACCAAACTGAAGCAATCATTATTTTTCTCATTGTATTTCTGTTGTTTTTCGCCATTTTATGCGAGAATTATTTCTTTTATAGGGCTTACTAATTGATCAATATTTCCGGCGCCTGCCGTGATTAACAATTGTCCATAACTGCTTTTACGAACCGTTTCCAAATAGGTGCCACCAAGGTATTCCAACAATTGCTCTTTAGATAACACAGCCGCATTTTTATGTTCCATTTTATTTAAAATCAACTCACTGTTTACTCCTTCTATCGGCAACTCTCTTGCAGGATATATAGGAAGTAACAATACTTCATCTGCGAGATCAAGTGCTTCAGCAAATTCTTTCGAAAAATCTTTTGTTCTTGAAAAAAGATGCGGCTGAAAAATTACGGTGCACTTCCGTTTACTAAATAAACTCATAGCACTTTTAATCAACGCTTTTAACTCCTCCGGATGATGCGCGTAATCATCAACGAACACCACATTATTTCTTTCCTTCTCTGCCACTTCCAAATCAATCACATATTCAAACCTGCGCTTAACACCCTTAAAGTTTTCTACAGCCTGCTTTATTTTATCAGCATCTATTTCCTGATATTGGGCTACCGCAATAGCTGCCACCATATTCTCCACATTATGCATTCCGCCCATGTTCAGTTTAAAATTTGAAATGCCCCAATTTTCAGAGACAACATTAAATTCATAACCGCCCTTTTTCATGACAATATTATGGGCATAAACATCTGCCGAACTATTCTGAAGACTGTAGCGAAGATGATTGGCTGTTTCAAAATCATCATGGCCCATTCCATATCTTGTCAACAATAATCCACCGTCTTTTAATTTCCTGCTGAACTCCCTGAAGGCCTCCCGCATATTTTCCACTGTACCATAAATATCCAGGTGGTCCGCATCCATGGCTGTAATGACGGCTATATCCGGCGATAATTTCAAAAAACTTCTGTCATATTCATCCGCCTCTACCACATCCACATTATTCGGATTGCTCCAGTAATTTGTATTATAATTCACTGAAACGCCGCCCAGGAAAGCATTACATCCATATCCTGTATCCCGTAGCAGATGCGCGATCATTGTACTGATGGTCGTTTTCCCGTGTGTACCGGCAACACAGATGTTAAAGGATTTTTTAGATATTTCGCTTAGCACATCACTACGTTTTACCACTTCATATCCATGATCCCTATACCAGTTTAATTCTGTATGCGCAGCAGGAACCGCCGGTGTATAAATTACCAATTGAGCTTCTTTATCCAACAGGTTCACGTTATCTTCATAATGAATATTTGCTCCCTCTTTCTCTAACTGTTTGCTAAGAGTTGTCGGGGTTTTATCATACCCGCTAACCGATACATTTTTATCTAAAAAATACCTGGCGATCGCACTCATACCGATGCCTCCGATCCCTAAAAAATAAACCCGCGTTATGGTATTTAGTGCTTTCATTATTTCAATACTTTCAATGAGTTTAAAACTTCCCGTGCGATGGTTTCATCCACATGGGTTTTACTTATCTGTGAAAGATTGTTCTCAATCTTTTCTATTTCTTCATCATCATTTACCAATCCTAATATGACCGGAATCAATTTATTACGGACTTCCGCGTCGCGCACCAATAAAGCAGCATTTTTATCCACCAATGCCATCGCATTTATCGTTTGATGATCTTCGGCAGCAAAAGGAAATGGAACAAAGACAGCAGCTTTTTTAACCACACAAATTTCTGCTACTGTCATTGCCCCTGCTCTGCATACCACGATATCCGCGGCTGCATATGCATTTTCCATTTTGGTAATAAAGGCATTTGTCCACATGTTGGAATTCTCTTCCTCAATAGAAGCTGCTTTCGTGGAAAAATCCTTTCCGGTTTGCCAGATTAGTTGCAAATTATTTTTACTGAACACTTTAATATTTTCTTCAATTGTTTGATTAATACTTTGCGCTCCGAGGCTACCACCGAAAACAAATACTGTTTTCATTTCAGGCTTTAAACCAAAAAACTTAAGAGCTGTATCTTTATTTACCTGTTCTAAAAACACTTTGCGTACCGGGTTACCGGTAACCATTATTTTATTTTCAGGAAAATATTTCTCCATTCCTTCGGAGGCCACAAATATTTTCTGCGCTCTTTTAGCCAACAACACATTACTTTTTCCCCCAAGAGAATTGGCTTCATGAATAAATGTAGGGATTCCTCTATTCTGCGCCAGGCGTAATACCGGATATGTAGAATACCCACCCACCCCAATAACAGCATGAGGTTTAAACGATTTAAAAATATCCCGTACCTGGAAATAACTTTTCAATAATTTAAATGGCAGGGAAATATTCTTTACCAAAGAACTTCTATTGTACCCGGAAATATCAATACCGGTAATTTTATAGCCCGCTTCCGGAATTTTGTCCATCTCCATTTTACCCTTTGCGCCAACAAATAAAAGTTCGACGGCAGGATTTAATTTCTGAAGTGCGCCTGCAATTGCAAGAGCCGGAAAAATATGACCACCAGTGCCTCCACCAGCAATAATGATCCTGATAGCCTGTCCCGTTTCCGGAACTACTTCATTTTCATTATTTAGTGCATTTTCAGTAACCATATTTTTAATTATTTTCTGTGTTTTATATTAAATTTCTTCCTCTTCCTCATTTCCATGAACTTCTTCATCCACCTGTTGGGTTGCCAACGCCCATTTATCTCCTTCAGCCTGCTCTACGTTTCTTGAAACGCTCAAAATAATTCCTATAGAAATACAGGTAAATAACAAACTGCTTCCGCCCATACTAAGCAGGGGAAGTGTAACACCTGTTGTCGGAAATATGTTCACGGTTACCGCCATATTTACCATGGCTTGTATCACTAATGTAAAACTTAAGGCTATAGCCAGGAAAGCACCAAATGCATAAGGGCATCTCCTGAAAATACGGATGCTTCGAAAAAGGAAAAGCAGGTAAATCAATAAAACAATGGTCCCTCCTACAAGGCCATACTCCTCTATGATAATGGCATAAATAAAATCACTGTAAGGATGTGGTAAAAAATTGCGTTGCTCACTTTTTCCGGGGCCTTTACCAAAAATCCCCCCGGTGGCAATTGCAATTTTCGCCTGTTGGG
>JBBSSE010000168.1:0-6260 GCA_038242375.1 Chitinophagales bacterium | reverse complement strand
TCCCTTTGCTCCAACAAATAAAAGTTCGACGGCAGGATTTAATTTCTGAAGTGCGCCTGCAATTGCAAGAGCCGGAAAAATATGACCACCAGTACCTCCGCCGGCAATAATGATCCTGATAGCCTGACCCATTTCCGGAACCACTTCATTTTCATTATTTAGTGCATTTTCAGTAACCATATTTATAATTATTTTCTATTTTTATATTAATTTCCCTCTTCTTCCTCTTCCTCATTTCCATGAACTTCTTCATCCACCTGTTGCGTTGCCAACGCCCATTTATCTCCTTCAGCCTGCTCTACGTTTCTTGAAACGCTCAAAATAATCCCGATAGATATGCAGGTAAATAACAAACTGCTTCCGCCCATACTAAGCAGGGGAAGTGTAACACCGGTTGTCGGAAATATGTTCACGGTTACCGCCATGTTTACCATGGCTTGTATCACCAATGTAAAACTTAAGGCTATAGCCAGGAAAGCACCAAATGCATAAGGGCATCTCCTAAAAATACGGATGCTTCGAAAAAGGAAAAGCAGGTAAATCAATAAAACAATGGTCCCTCCTACAAGGCCATACTCCTCGATGATAATGGCATAAATAAAATCACTGTAAGGGTGAGGTAAAAAATTGCGCTGCTCACTTTTTCCGGGGCCTTTACCAAAAATCCCACCAGTGGCAATAGCAATTTTCGCCTGTTGGGTTTGATAATTTGCATCACCTTTTCCATCATCATACATAAATGTTTGTACCCGTTTCATCCATGTTGGCACCCTTCCAACAGAAAGAATTGCCGGAAGTTCCTTTGAAGATTGTTCCTCTTTATCATAATAGGCAGAAGAAATAATTACGAGAAATACTAAAGGAATCGCTACGGTAGCACCGATGATCATCAAATGTTTTGTACTGACTCTTCCTATAAACATAAGTAGCACAGCTATTCCGCCAATCAGAATCGCGGTAGATAAATTAGCCGGAGCAATCAATCCACAGATCACGACCACCGGAAGAATCAAGGGTAAAAATCCTTTTTTAAAATCTTTGATCACATCCTGGCGCCTGCTTAATATCCTGCTCATATACATAAAAAGAGCAAGCTTGGCCAAATCAGATGTTTGGATCGTCAATTTAATTACTGGTAATCTAATCCAACGATTGGCATCATTAATATTTGTTCCAAATTTTAATGTGTAGATCAAAAGTGGAATAGAGATGATAAATAAAATAGTAGCTACTTTAGAGTAAATGGTATAATTAACCCTGTGGGCAAAATAAATAAATCCAACACCTAACAACACAAATCCTACCTGCTTGAAAAGATAACTTTCGGTACTCTTATTTGTTTTATAGGCAAGTGATCCAATGCTGCTATAAATGACCAATATACTCACCATCGTTAATAAAATAACGATGGCCCAGATAACCTTATCCCCTTTTGTGCGGCTCCATATATCGCCGGCCACTTTTTGGGAAGAGGAAAATGCTCTTGGTGCTATGTTTTTAAATTCAGTCATTTAATAATTAAATCTTTATCAAAACGTATAATTTCTTTATCCACGCCAGAAATTTCTTTATTCATTCCATTATAAATTCTTCACTGCTTCAATAAACTGTAAGCCTCTATCTTCATAATTTGCAAATAAATCGAAACTTGCACATGCCGGTGATAACAAAACAACATCTCCTTTTTCTGACAACTGAAATGCTGCCTGAACTGCTTCCCGTGCACTTTGGGTATCGATCATCAGTGGAATATCTTCTTCAAATGCCTCATGAATTTTTGAATTATCCAGTCCTAAACACACAATTGCTTTCACTTTTTCTTTTACGAGATCTTTCATAAAATCATAATTGTTCCCTTTGTCCACACCTCCCAGAATAAGGATGGTTGGCTTTGTCATACTTTCCAATGCAAACCAGGTACTGTTTGTATTTGTCGCTTTGCTATCATTTACAAAATCAACTCCTTTGATGGTTGCCACAAGCGACATCCGATGGTCCAGGCTCTCAAATGTTTTAACAGCATCCCGTATCCGTTCCTTCCTGATTCCCATTACCGCCGCTGAAAGTCCTGCTGCCATTGTATTATATTGATTGTGTTTCCCTTTTACTGCAAAATCATCTACGCTCATAGTCATCTCTTCCTGAAGCCATTTCAAATGCATTTGCTCATTCACGATGTATGCGCCCTCAGGCAATTGCTTACTCATACTTATTGGTACTGGTTTTACTTCGTTTAAAAATTGTTTCAAATATTTATTCGTTACTTCATCATCCGCATTATAAATAAAAACATCCTCTGCTGTTTGATTCTTTATAATGCTGAATTTGCTTTTTATATAATTCTCAAATTGATATTCATACCTGTCCAGGTGATCCTCCGTAATGTTTGTCAAAACGGATATATCCGGTTTAAAGGCTTTAATATCATCCAACTGAAAAGAACTTACTTCCACGATATAGACACTTTTCGGATCCGTGGCTATCTGCCTTGCGAAGGAAAAACCAATATTTCCTACCGTCGCACTATCCATCTCCGCCGTTTCAAAAATGTGCCCGATCATTGCCGTAGTAGTCGTTTTCCCATTACTACCCGTGATGGCTATTACCTTGCTATCTCCTTTATACCTCCAGGCAAATTCAATCTCACTGATCAGCTCAATTCCCTGCTTCCTGATCAACTGTATCAATTCATTCTTTTCAGGAATACCCGGACTCTTTACAATAACATCTGCATTCAATATTCTTTCGGTGGAATGAAAACCTTCTTCAAAATCAATACACTGATCAATAAGCTCCTTTTTATGAATGGGAGAAATTATTTTCCCTTCACTCACGAAGACATCGAACCCTTGTTGTTTCGCCAACAAAGCAGCGCCTGTGCCACTTTCGCCGGCACCAAGTATGATCATTTTTTTTTTCATTCCGTTTTAATTGGGATTAACAATTAAAAAAAAGGTTTTTCAACGGTATGAACTAACGGGTCAGAATTAGCTTTGAGCCACGAGCCTTGAGCTTTTTAAACCATTTCTTTCTTACCTCATTTATCTCAACTTCAATGTTACTACCGCCAACACAACTGTCAAAATAGTCACAATCCAAAACCGCACAGCTATCTTACTTTCATGATATCCTAATTTCTGGTAGTGGTGATGTAATGGACTCATTAAAAAAACCCTTCTCCCCTCTCCATATTTCTTTTTGGTGTACTTGAAGTACCCAACCTGGATCATCACACTTAAATTTTCCACTAAAAAAACAAAACAAAATATCGGTATCAATAATTCTTTTCTTACAATAATTGCCAATGAAGCAATGATGCCTCCCAAGGCAAGACTTCCTGTATCGCCCATAAAAACCTGGGCGGGATAAGCATTGTACCACAAAAAACCAACACAGGCGCCTACAAAAGCCGCCACAAAAATGGACAGTTCCCCTAAATTGGGGATGTACATAATATTCAAATAATCCGCCACCTGCAGATTGCTGCTCACGAACACAAACACCCCTATGCCAATGCCCATAATAGCGCTTACCCCCGTAGCTAAACCATCCAACCCATCCGTAATATTCGCTCCGTTCGAAACCGCCGTTACTATAAAAATTACAATCAAAATGTACAGGATGTAGGTATAATCCTCCATACTTTTCGGAAGCAGTTTCGCATAATTAAATTCATGTGATTTTACAAATGGGATGGTCGTGATCGGTGTTTTTACCGTTACAAAACGATGCATTTGACCATTTGTCATCACGGTATCTTCTTTCAATTTATGTTCACCACGCTGAGGCACAAACGAACTTCCTGCCTTTGACCCGATGATTTCCCTTTCTACAACTACAGAAGGGTTAAAGTATAATGTAGAACCAATAATAATCCCAAGGATTACCTGTCCAAATATTTTAAACTTACCCGCTAATCCATCTGAATCTGCCTTTTTATAATCAATTCCTTTTGCTTTCGCATTCCTGCGCGCCTTGATCTTTAAATAATCATCTATAAAACCAATAACACCTAACCACACCGTGCAAAGAAGCATTAGTCTCACATAAACTTTATCCAGGTCCGCAAGTAATAAAGTAGGAACTAAAATGCCCAGCAATATAATGATACCACCCATTGTAGGTGTTCCACTTTTCATTTTCTCTCCTGCCAGTCCCAACTCCCTTACTGATTCACCTAATTGTTTTCTATTCAGGATCCTGATCAATCTTTTACCATAGATAGTGGTGATCATCAAGGATAATATCACTGCTGCCAACACCCGGAAGGAGATGAACTGGAATAGTCCACTGCCCGGAAATTTTATTCCGATCTGGGAAAACCATTCAAATAGATGATACAGCATTTTTCTTTTTTTTATCGTCCATAGTCCCTATAGGTTGTACCTATGGCTATTAATATTCAACCCCTTCGGGGTTTGTTGTTATTTAATCATTCAGGGTTACATATCAATCAGCCACCCAACAATTTAACCATCCAACAATTCAACCCTTAACTCATTTTTCCAGGAGAGCAAACATTTCCACCAAAATCTTTTTGTCATCAAAATCATTCTTCACCCCGTTGATATCCTGGTATTTCTCATGGCCTTTTCCGGCTACTAAAATGATATCATTATTTGTTGAAAGAGAAACAGCCGTTTTAATGGCTTCTTTTCTATCCACAATTGAAATGCATTTTTTCCTGGCGGTAATGGGAACACCCGCTTCTATATCTTTTATAATTTGCGCCGGATCTTCGGTTCGGGGATTATCTGATGTGATAATTACCCTGTCGCTGTACTCACAAGCCACTTCTGCCATTTCGGGTCTTTTGGTTTTATCTCTATCGCCTCCACAGCCAAATACTGTAATGATCTTTTGCGTTCCCTGCGTCAACCCTTTAATGGTAGCAAGCACATTCAGCAAAGCATCTGGTGTGTGTGCATAATCAATAATGCCTACAACCTTTTCATTTGGCGAAACCCAATAATCGAATCTTCCTTCAGCTCCTTCCAAACGACTTAACACCTGCAACACTTGTTCTTTTTCCTGGCCGAGGCAAATAGCTACACCATATACTGCCAAAAGATTATACGCATTGAAAGCACCTATAAGACGGAAATGAACTTCTATATCGTTAATCACCAGCAACAAACCCAACAAAGAATTTTCAATGATTTTTCCTTTGAAGTTTGCCATTGTTTTAAGGCTGTAATAATATTTTGTGGCCTTCGTATTTTGAAGCATCACACTCCCTCTTTTATCATCCGCATTGCTGATGGCAAAAGAATTTGCCGGAAGTGAATCGAAAAAAGATTTTTTTGCTTTTATATATGCATCAAACGTGTGATGATAATCGAGATGATCATGGGTGATGTTGCTGAAAATACCACCGGCAAACTCCAGTCCATCCACTCTGTGCTGATCCAACGCATGGGAGCTTACTTCCATAAAAACATATGCGCAATCCTGCTCCACCATGTGAGATAATAATTTATTCAGGCTTATTGAATCAGGTGTCGTATGTGTCGAAGGAATAATTTCCGATCCGATTTGATTTTGCACGGTGCTTATCAGGCCACATTTATACCCCAAGTCTGTAAACAGTTTAAATAGCAATGTTGCTATCGTCGTTTTTCCATTCGTACCTGTAACTCCTGTAATCTTTAATTTAAGGGACGACTGACCATAGAAATTATGCGCCATGATTGCTGCTGCTGCTGCACTGTTCTCCACCTGGATGTACCGTACATTTTCATGAAGCACCTCAGGAAATTTCTGACAAACAATCGCTGCTGCGCCATTGGAAATAGCTGTTTCTATAAAATCATGTCCATCTGAAACCAATCCATGAATGGCAATAAAACATCCGCCCGCGTTAACTTTGCGCGAATCAATTTGTAAATCATTGATTTCAATATCCGTTTTCCCGGAAATCGATACCAGTTTTACTTTGTATAATATGTTTTGTAATAATGCCATTAATTCAATTCTAATTTTATTAATTGCCCTTTAGAAAATACACTGTTTTGTATAAGAGACTGACTAACTACTTTTCCCCTGCCTGATGCCAACACTTTTAAGCCCATGTTCTCTAAAACATAAATGGCATCTTTCAATCCCAAACCTTTTACATCCGGTATTACTTTTTTAGAAATATTATCCGAAATGAAACTTGCTGCTCCATCCTTTAAAACAGTCGTGCTCCATTTATCAGCATCCGGTTGTTCTTTCACAGGATAATTAAACACATTCATTATTTTATTGAGGTCCTTATT
>JBBSSE010000167.1:0-6262 GCA_038242375.1 Chitinophagales bacterium | reverse complement strand
ATTTCAGGAGAAGGATTGTCTTTTGCCGTCACGAGAGGATTCAAAATAACTTTTGTAAATTTTCCACTTCCATCTTTTGATATGGACATCGTACCGGTTGGCTGGTCAACATAATCCGTTACGATAATTCCTTTATCGGAGCATAGGTGCAAAAACCACAGCATATGACAACTTGAAAGTGACGCCAGTAAAAGTTCTTCCGGATTTGGTTTTGTTTTATCGCCCAGAAAAGCCGGATCGGATGATGCTTTAATTTCTTCCTTCCCATCAATTAAAATGGAATGGCTTCTTTCATAAGAATGATATCCGGCAGTACCGTTGCCGGTATTTCCGGTCCATTGAATGGTGAGAGAATATGTGTGTTGTTCGACGGCCATATCGTTTTATCTTCTCCTGAAACCTGAAACCTGATACCTAATTTATAGACTTAAACAACCTGTTCCACCTCGGTCCCTTATCATAACTGAACCAGATCAGGGAGGCTTTACCTACTATATGATCCTCGGGTACAAAACCCCAAAAGCGACTGTCAAGTGAATTATGACGGTTATCTCCCATCATAAAGTAATAATTCATCTTAAAAGTGTATGATGTTGCAGGTTGACCATTGATTAGATAGTGACCATTCTTTTCTTCCAACTGGTTGCCTTCATACGTAACGATACATCTTTTATATCTGGTAAGATTATCGGGTGCAAGTTGAATGCTGGCACCTTTCTTAGGAATCCAAAGGGGACCGTAATCATCTACCGACCAATTGTAGGATGCATCAAACGGATATAAATAAGGGCTTTTGTCCACACTTCTAAGTGGGGTAGGTTCAATGGATTTTACCATTGGAAAAAGTTTTAGCGAAGCTTTTTCAGAATCACTCATGCTGATGATGTACGCATTATTTCCTACGAGCGTCACCTGGTTTTTATTCCGGTCATCCACATTGTCCTGGACACCAATGTCATTCAGGTTGTCGGGATTTAGAGGAGAAGTCGTACTTACGAGGTAACTGAATTCATGATGAGGAGGTAAAGGCTGAGGCACTCCGTTTATATGAACAATTCGATTAATGATCTGAAGAGTGTCTCCGGCGATAGCCACACAACGTTTAATGAAATTCTCTCTTTTATCTACCGGCCTTGTAATGATCAAATCGCCAAACTGATCATTAACCCTTTGTCTTGCCTGATTTTCAGAAATATGCTCTTCCATCATTCTTTCCTGAATCACCTGGTAATAAGTCGTTTGAGAACCATATTGATAATCGTTAATCAGGGTATCATTTACGGGAAAATTAAACACAACAACATCTCTTCTTTGCACCGGTTCTGCAAACCAGCGTGTGTATGGAATCTTTATCCATTCTACATATGATTTCGTATTTCCTCCGATAATAGTGTGATGCATAAAGGGCAAAGCGAGCGGCGTATTCGGAATCCGCGGGCCATAAGCGAATTTGCTTACAAAAAGGAAATCATTTACCAGCAATGTTTTCTCCATGGATGGTGTCGGAATGGTATAGGCTTCAAAAACAAATGTGCGGATCAAGGTAGCTGCGACAATAGCGAAAACCGCTGCATCTATCCATTCCCGTATTCCACCTTTTTTATAATTTTTTACGACAGCTATACCGGCATAACGCTCATTATCTGAAAACCCGAGGTAAGGAAAATAAATAAATGGAACGAATACAGTTAAAAAATGATGACCTAAACCAAAACGGCCAAAGTGTTCTACAAATTTTATAAATATCCAGATGGTAACGAATTGTCCGGCGATAGGAATGAATTGAAGAAAAAACCAGATCTTATTCAATTCCATTTTCTCGACCATACACCAGGTGTTGTAGTACGGAACCAGGCCTTTCCAGGGTTCCATTCCCGCTTTTTTGAACATACCGTATAAACCAATCAATACACCAATGGTAGCGAGAATAAAAATTACTAAACCTAAACTCATTCGTTAATTTTTTTGAAGTGGTGACAAATGTAGCATATTGTTAAATTATTGCAATGGATTGTTCTATGGATGGTTTGTTAATTATTAGGTATTAGGTATTAGGTATTAGGTATTAGGTATTAGGTATCAGGTATCAGGTGTTAGGTATCTGGTTGGAGGTAGTGGGTTGTAGATTTTGGGTTGGTGACTTTCATACAAATAATATTTCATTCTTTTTTCAGCACCTTCCTAATCATAAAAATCACATTAATCAAATAAATCATAGTCCAGACAACCCCTTACAATTCCTTCCCCAAAATTTCATTGATTTCATCCGCCCTGTTCATAATCATAAAATGTCCTCCACCTTTTATAATAAAATCAGGGTGCACATTTTTTATGGGGAAGATTCGATCAGCACTTCCATGAATATGAATAAGATTGGAAAGCTTGTTCCTGTTTTTCCAGTTTACAATCTGGTTAATGGCCCAATCAGTATATATCTGGCTGACATTTTTCCTGTATTCCCTCACAAGAGTTTTTTCTTCTTCATTTTTTACACCGAGGTTGTAATTCTCAATTGGCTCTAAAAAAGAATATGGTTTTAATGGGAGAACTTTATTTAAACCAGATTTGCCTGTCAGGCGAAATACCCAGGGCATTTCATCCTGAGTTTGAATACTAGAGATCATGAATATCTTTTCCGTCTGAATTCTTTTTGCAATTTCGACACTCATCATTCCCCCGAAAGATAAGCCGACTAAAATGGGATTGGAATCTTTTATCTTATTCAAAAATCGATTCGTGTACTTTTCGAGTGATTCATTCTTATCCGGTGCTTCCCATTTAAGAAAAGTTACGTGGTTATGACCAAAATCTAATCTTGAAAATACCCGTTCATCTGCCCCAAACCCACTGATGCAATAAATATTCTTCATAAAAAAATGATTTTATGGAATAGAAAATAAGAATTCTTTTTCTCTCAGGCAGAATAACCTGGGAACAAAAAAGGAAATTTTAAACTCAATTATACCTATCCGATGCGTTTACTTCCTCGGCATCACAAAATTTTCTACGTCTTCTGTCGTGATTATTTTTCCGGAGAGAATGATCAAACGCTCAACGACATTATGTAATTCACGAATATTTCCGGTCCATTTGTACTTTTGTAATAATTCAATCGCACTTTTTTCAATTTCTTTTACCGGTTGGCCATAATCCCGGGCTATATCATTTAAGAAACGATCAATCAATAACGGGATATCTGCAATGCGCTCATTCAAAGATGGAACATTTACAATAATCACTCCGAGGCGATGATATAAATCCAAACGGAATCGTTTATTTTCTACCTCTTCCAATAAATTCTTATTCGTAGCTGCTATGATCCGCACATCTACATTGATATCTTTATCTGCTCCTACCCTGGTTATTTTTCCTTCCTGCAATGCACGTAATACTTTTGCCTGAGCATTCAGGCTCATGTCTCCGATTTCATCGAGGAAAAGCGTTCCTCCATGTGCCTGTTCAAATTTTCCAATCCGCTGTTTAACTGCTGAAGTGAAACTTCCCTTCTCATGTCCAAATAATTCACTTTCAATAAGTTCACCAGGAATGGCCGCACAGTTTACCTCTACAATGGCATTCTTTGCACGGTTACTTTTTTCATGTATCCATCGCGCAACAAGTTCTTTTCCTACTCCATTTTCACCGGTGATTAAAACGCGGGCTTCTGTGGGAGCTATCTTATCTATCGTATCTTTTATTTTTCGGATAGCCTTTGAATCACCCACAATTTCCTGCACCTTACTGATGCGTCGTTTTAGGACACGCGTTTCTGCAACGAGCGTGTTTTTCTCCAAAGCATTGCGCAAAGTGATCAACATCCTGTTCAGGTCCGGAGGTTTTGATATATAATCAAATGCTCCTTTCTTAACCGCTTCTACAGCCGTTTCAATATTTCCATGGCCACTAATAATAATAATAGGCGTTTCAGGATTAATCTCTTTGGCTCGTTCCAAAAATTCAAGTCCATCCAATTTGGGCATCTTGATATCGCATAGAACAAGGTCGTACGTATTTTCTTTGAATTTTCTCAGACCTTCTTCCCCATCCGCCGCTTCGTCAATTTTATATCCTTCATAACCCAGAATTTCATTTAACGTTTTTCTGATTGCTTTTTCATCGTCAATAATTAAAATATAAGGCATCGTTTTGATTGTTTTTAAAATTATAAAGAACCAATTTTAGTCTTCGGCTTCCATCATTAAAAAAGCCTTTATAAATCCATCTATTTCTCCATCCATCACCGGTCCTATATTTCCAACTTCATAATCTGTCCGGTGATCTTTGATCATTTTATACGGGTGAAACACATAACTCCGTATCTGGCTTCCCCATTCAATTTTTTTCTTTTTTGCATTCGAAGCATTTAATTTCTCTTCGCGCTTACGCATCTCTGCCTCATACAGCCTACTCTTCAGCATGGCCATCGCTTTTTCCCTGTTCTCTCCTTGCGTACGCGCCTGCTGACATTCCACAATTATTCCCGAAGGAGTGTGCGTGATCCTTACGGCTGTTTCCACTTTATTTACGTTTTGTCCACCACTTCCTCCACTCCGGAAAAAGTCCCATTCCACATCTGCCGGATTAACAACTATTTCAATCGTGTCATCTATTAACGGATATACATACACGCTGGCAAAACTCGTGTGCCTGCGGGCATTGCTGTCAAAGGGGGAAATACGAACCAAACGGTGAACACCACTTTCCGCTTTTAAAAATCCATAGGCAAAATGTCCATCAAACTGGAGCGTCACACTCTTAATACCTGCAGCATCTCCGTCCTGTAAATCCAGTTCAGTAACCGTCATTCCGTGCTTTTCGCCATACATGATGTACATCCGCATAAGCATTTGAGCCCAGTCCTGGCTTTCTGTACCACCTGCTCCACTGTTTATCTGGAGAATAGCCGGCATTTCATCTTCCGGTTTATTGAGCGTGCTTTTAAATTCTGCCTCCTCTACGGCTTTTTGGGCACTTTGAAAGGCGCTCTTCACCTCTTCCTCTGTTGCTTCTCCTTCTTTCCAGAATTCAAACAAAATGGCAAAATCCTCAATTTTTGAATGCACATCTTCATAAAGATGTGTCCAGAATTCGTTTAATTTGATGGATTTTAAAATCGTTGTAGCGCGTTCACTATTGTCCCAAAAGCCAGGTGATACGGACAATTGCTTTTCATTATCTATCTTTTGTTGTCGGTTATCGACGTCAAAGAAACCTCCTCAAAACCGACAACCGGTCTCTTAAATCTTTAAGTATTTCTGTAGTCATAGGCGCAAATATAATGATGATAGTGTTAAGGTCTTTTTATCTTTGGAAAACTACATTTAGTTTAGGAGTTCAGAGTTTAGAGTTCGGAGTTCAGAGTTTATAGTTCGGAGTTCGGAGTTGAAAGAATTCGTGAAATAGAGCCTGAAATTCGTTTTTAAGAGTTGGAAGAATTCGTCACATCGTGCGTGAAATTTGTGTTTAAAATTTGTGGTTTGTTTTGGAAAATGCGCTTTATAAAAAATAATCCCTAATTTGGTTTGCTATGAAGTCGAACAGAATCTTACAATTGTTATTAATTACGTGTTTTTTGATTGTTGGGCAGATTGGACAAAGTGCTCCTGGATCGGGAATTACTCCTGAAATACTCGCACCCAATCCTATTAAAAAGATCGTAAAAGCGATAGAGAAAGCAAATGTTTTCGTTTTAGCAACTCCCGCCCAACCGTCTCCGTTAGTGACAGAACAGGAAAAAAATTACGTGCTTTTATCCAGGCTGGCTACTTCTGATGAATTGGAAGATTTGATCCTCACACATAAAAGCGGGGTTGTGAGAATGTATGCTTTCCAGGCACTGACAACGCAATTACATGATATTCCGGAAAACATCATGAATGTTATCAACAACGATACAACGATCATTGACTGCATCAACAAGAAAAAAACTGAAATGTTCGAGATAAAAATACTGGCGCAAAACTTTTTAAATTAAATCAGAAGAATTCTTTATTTTAGGTATATTAAATCTGTCCCTCCTTTCTTTTTTTAATGAGCGCTTAAAACCACAACGAACCGGATGCTGCGAACATTCTTAAATCACCAGTTTATTTCCTTTTCCAGAAGCAGGAACCTGGCAGGAAATATCTTTGCACAGATAGTTATCGGGTTTATAGCTCTATATATATTAGTCATGGCTTTCTTAGCCGGATTTTATATGGAAAAGATTATTTCTGAAATTTTTGTTGGCCGGAATACGATTGAAATCTTTATTGGGTTTATT
>JBBSSE010000166.1:0-6294 GCA_038242375.1 Chitinophagales bacterium | reverse complement strand
TTTGTATCATCCCATGATCTTGTACCCAATTTGCGCAGTTGAAGTTGGGTACCAACTGATTGGGATAATTCAATGTCAGTTTTGCCGGATTTTCCTCTTTTGGTTGTGATGATGACCACACCTGCAGCTGCCTTTGAACCATAAATAGCGGCTGCGGAGGCACCTTTTAAAATTTCAATCCGATCAATATCGTTTGGATCCAGATCCGCAATCCTGTTTGAAGGATTGTCCTGGAGAACAGTACTGCCCTGTGCGGCAGCTTTTGTAATGAGATTGGTCCCATTTGTAATGATGGAATTATCGTATATAATTCCATCCACAATAAATAGTGGCTGGGAATTACCTACAATAGAAGTGATACCCCGAAGTTTAATGGTAATACCTCCGCCGGGAGCCCCGGAATTCTGCTGAATATTTGCGCCTGCAAATTTCCCATACAGCGCGCCGTCAATTGAAGATTGCTCGGCAGTGCCGACAAGGTCTTTTGAGGAAACGGAAGCCACCGCATTAGCAGAATTAGAGCGTTTAATAGAAGTAGCTAAACCGGAAACGACAACCTCATTTAACCTGGAAGTTTCTGGAGTCAGGCTTATGGATACATTGTCAACTGCATCAACAGTTTGGGAGTTATATCCCACAAACGTTACAATCAGTTTTTCATTTCCTCCTTTTATTGCAAGGGTAAATGTTCCATCTGCCTTGGTAAGAGTGGAAGTTTTTGTTCCCCTGATGAATACTGATGCAGCTTCCAGTGGGGTTCCGGTTACAGCATCTTTGACTGTTCCTTTAATGGTGGATTGTGCAAAAATAATTGATGGCAATAGTAGAATTGCAATCAATACAAAGATTGGGGCTTTACTTTTACTGATCATTATAATATATTGAAAATGAAGATTCTACTTGAGATATTTTCAATAGGAATAGCAGCAATTCAATTTTTCAGATTTAACCACTGAGACCGGCACATTTAATAAATCACTTTTGCTATTATATTGGAAACATGAAGATAATTTAAATTCTAATCCAAAAAACAAATATTTAACAAATATTTTAATAGATAAATTAATCTGGAGAATATTGCCTTGAATCAATGGAAAAAATTGAAATGAAAATCCAATAAACTATATGTCGGTATAGTTTACCTTGAAAGAATGGGGAGTTTTGAACATTCAAAAAAATATTTCATCATCAAATAAAAAAGGAACTGTATTTAAACAATTCCTTTTTTATGATCAGTATATACTGTTGTTTTTTATTTTTTTATGGGAGCACTTGACCTTAGCATCCAGGCCATTTCTTCATGCTGCTTCATTATTCCGGTAATGAAATCTGAACTTCCGGCATCATCGTATTTCTCATCAAAATCATCAATCAAAGTGCGCATTTCCCGGATCAATCCTTCATGATCTGTTGCCAATTCTGCCAGCGCATTTTCTGAAATAGCTCCTGTTGCGGGTAACTCTTTTAAGGATGCATCTGACATAAATTGTTTCATACTACCATTAGCGAAATGACCTACTTTACGAACTCTTTCTGCCACGGCATCAATGATTACCTGTAATTGATGATATTGCGCATCCAAAAATATATGTAATGCGTGGAAATCGCGGCCTTCAATATTCCAATGTATTTTTAAAGTTTTTACGTAAAGAACAAATTCATCTGCAAGAATTTTGTTCAATTCATCCGCCACTTTTTTACTGTTAGATGAAGATATACCAATATTAAGACTGTCTTTAGAGGTATTATTAGTGGTTTTAGTTTTTGTTGTTGCCATGATATCTATAATTATTTTAAAGATTATGAATGCATTCAGGCATACAAGGTTAATGCCAAAGGAATTTTGCATTTAAACCCCTCATGAAACACATGCAGTAAAATATTATTTTGGAATTTAATGATGGTAACAATATTCCATACTTTAATATCGTTATATCTTTTCAAACCTTGCTAAATAAACACAAAAACAACGTTAAGTCCATTGCCTTATACCGGCAATTATTTCAGGAATTTATAGGGAAACTATTCCGGAATCGGGAGTATCATACTGTTAAACAGAGATCAAAGTATAAAGAAAGACATCGCAGCAAAGAACAAATATGATCCTGTTATCCACACTATGTGGAAAATACGGCCGGAAAAAAAGAGTGATTACGCTATATGAAAGAGATTAAGTATTTATTTACTTTATAACTCAAAAAAAATCAATCAACCAAAACCAGGTATTATGAAAAATCAAGTTTATCAAAAGCGGTCCTTAGTTGCAAAGTTTGTAAGCAGTTTCTCTAAAAATTTTGTTGCATTATTTGAATCAGGAAACAAACGGGAATTTCAAAGACTGAAAGATTTTATCGCATCTTAATCGGCTAACTGAAAAGATATTCTACATCTTCTTTTGTCAGGCCTTTTACAAAGGTCTGATCATCGGAAATGAGTTCTCTGGCAAGGGTACGCTTGCGTTCCTGTAATTGCATAATTTTATCTTCAATCGTATCCTTGCATATCATTCTGTAAGCAAAAATATTTTTAGTTTGCCCGATACGGTGTGTTCTGTCAATAGCCTGTTGTTCTACAGCTGGGTTCCACCATGGATCCACTATGTACACATAATCCGCCGCAGTAAGGTTAAGTCCCACGCCGCCCGCTTTTAATGAGATTAAGAAGACACGGCAATTTTCATTGTTCTGGAAGTTTTGAATAGCTCTTTCGCGTTCATGGGGAGGTGTGCTTCCATCAAAATATTCAAATTCAATGTTGTTCTTTTTCAGATTTTCCCTTATAAGACCAAGCATTCCCAGGAATTGGGAGAAAACCAGTGCTTTATGTTCCCCGATATTTTCCGTGATTTCCCTCGTAAGTTCATCCAATTTGATGGAATTATTTGGGTATTTTTCTTCTTCATTTAAAATAGCCGGACTATCGCAGATTTGTCTCAATTTCATTAAGCCCTGTAAAATGGTCAACTGGGATTTTCCAACACCCTGATCGTCTATAACACCCAAAATCTTGTCTCTGAAAGCATGACGATAAGATTCATATACGTCTCTTTGGGCATCTCCCATTTCACAGTATAATATGGTTTCCGTTTTTTCAGGCAGGTCTTTCGCTACCTGTTCTTTGGTTCTTCTTAAAATGAAAGGATATACAAGTTTCTTCAAATGATCTTTTTGTTCCTGCTCGCCAAACTTATCGATGGGCGTAGAAAATTCATTCCGGAAGAATTCCACAGAGCCCAATAATCCGGGATTTAAAAAATTCATCTGAGCGTAAATGTCAAACGTATTGTTTTGCAAAGGAGTACCACTCATGCAGACTTTATTATTCGCATTTAAAAGTCCTGCCGCTTTTGTTATTTTGGAAAAAGGATTTTTAATGGCCTGCGACTCATCCAGCATTACATAGTCAAACTGGATTTTCATGAATAAATGGATATCACTTCGTAAAGTACCATAAGTAGTGATGATGATATTTTTATCCATTAATTCTTCTCTCTTTCTGGGTCTTGTGTTTCCATGATGAATGCGGTAAGTCAGGTCGGGCGTGAATTTCTTTATTTCATTTTCCCAGTTATAAATCAGGGTGGTTGGGCATACTACTAATGCCTGTAAAATACCATCCCTGTCGGCAAAGCTTTTAAGCATTGTAAGTGCCTGCACAGTTTTACCAAGGCCCATATCATCGGCTAATATACCACCCCAGCTTACGGTATTCAAATAATTTAACCATTGGAATCCGGCAATCTGGTAAGGGCGAAGACGGCTTTCCAATTCTGCCGGTGCAGCTATTTCCGGAATACTTTTAAACTCTCTTAACCGCTCATATTTTTCGTCCAGTTTAAAAAGTAATTCTTCTTCATCGCGTTGTTCATATAAATCATCTATAACACTAAGATGATATTTTGAAAGACGCAATTGATTTTTATTTCCTTCGCCAACTTTAAAGAGAAGCGCATATTTTTTAATCCATTCATCCGGTAATATTCCCAGGGAACCATCATCTAATTGTACAAAAGATTGTTTGTTGTTCAGAGCCTTTTGAATTTCGGCAATGCCGATGTGCTGGTTGCCAAAAGTTAATTCAACTTTAGCATCAAACCAATCCATGCCACTACTTAATTGAATCCTTGTAGATGGTTTTGTTGTATTGAATTTGAAATTTTTTAGTGATTCAAAGCCAAAGATCGGGATTTTCATTTCCTTCATGGCATCTACGAACAGGAAGAACCAATTGTTTTTAAGCACATCTGCACCTTTCAATACAAGGCTTTTGGTTTGGGCCTGGCGGGTGAATTGGGAATGCAGGCTGTTGAGTTTAGAAACAAATTCTTCTTCAGCTTCTTTATTACGGTGTACCATCAGTACTTTATCGTTCTCAGGAACTATTACTGTATCCTTATCATTTGCTTTCACGCTAAAACCCTGGTAAGTAAAAACAGGCTGGAAAAGAAGGAAGTCACCCTTTTCAATCAGCGTAATACTTATGTCCGGCTGGCCTTCTTTAACTTCTTTTACGAGAGAAGGGTCAAAAGTTACCTTGTACGTTTCTGAAAGTGGCAACACAAGTTCTTTCAGAAGTTTTGGCCATACATTTTGAGGAATATGTAACCTGTTTCTGAATTTTTCAGCAAGCAATGTTTCTTCAAAACTTTGCCATAAATAAAGAGTGCCTTCTTCGAGGAACATGACATCACTTGACCATTCATTATCAGATAAATCTGTCTTATTTCCATCAATATTTAGAATGGCTTCCATCATTTGCCCGTTTTCTTCGCTGGAAATTTTAAATTCAAACGTGGGTGTTGTGGTCGAAAATTCTATTTTCTCAAGATTTTTCGTTGCAAGTTTCTTATCCGGAGGTAAAAGAAATATAGGATTCTCATCATTATCTTCAATGAGCCGTTTGAATTTCGGATGCAGAAATTCAGTAATAAGCAATTTTGTTTCTTCCGGATATTGTTCATTCTGTGTATGAATAATATTTTCCCAAAAGCCACTAAAAGGGGAGTTCCTGTTCAGGTATTTGTTTATTTCCTGGTCCTGTAGTTTTCTTGCATGCTGTATTAATTGCTTTTCTTTATCAGTGAAAGAATCTACATTAATATATTTAGTCAGATCTAATTTTTCAACCAGACCGGTAAATTTATTCTCTTCCTTGTTGAAATTTCCCTGTACTGCATCTATGGTGAAGTAAGGGAAAAGTGTATCATTAGAATTAAACACCAATGCAATAGTCTTTTTCCTGGATAAAACAGGTTTTGGTTTCACCGTTTCTTCTTCCTCTTCTTCCTCCTCCTCTGAAACCAATACCGGCTGAGGTACCTGATTTACGGGTGTACCTGAAGCGACCCGTTTTATAGAAGTGTCGATCACTTTCAAAAAAGGTTTTCCATCTTTATAAATAAATTCAAATTTACCGGTCAGATCATCTTCGAGATTATAACCATAACTCTCCAGCAATTTGTTCTTTTGCCTGTCCCAGTTGCGGATACTATCAAAATAATGCGGCCCCCAATTATTTAGAAGTTGGGAGAAAAGTGCAGCTTTATGTTTGCAAAGAACATGTGCCTCTTCATCGCAATTGCAGGAAGTATCAAAATTTTGTTCATCATTCTTTTGAATAATGATGTGAAAAACCTCTCCCTCAATGTCCAGGTGCGCTTCAACTTTTCCATTTTCCGCGGTAAGGATATTGCATTTATTTTTTCGGAGTATTTCTTCGGCAGCGGCATAATTATCCATTCCTGCAAGAATCCGGATCATGCGGAGATCGATATATTTTATAGGCGCGATGGTATGTTTTTGATTATAGATTGTTGGTTCCGACGTATTCAATAAATTCTTATTGATCAGGTCCTGCAATTGCATCAGGGCAGCGGCCTCATGCCTGCACAGGTCGCTTAAATTATATGGGCAGGTGCATCTAAGATCTATATTTTTAGCATCATTGTATTTTTCAATACTTACTTTATAGTAAATAGAATATGTGTCATCCTTAACCCGGAAATTCACAGAATGTATTAATTCGTCGTGATCAGTGAGTTCGACAAAGCGGGAAGAGTATATTTTTTTTCCTCTGCGAATTACTTCTTCGGTTCCGGAATTGTAAACATATTTAATAAGATAGGGTAGTGCCAAAAAGAGTAATTTATTATATAAATGCCTGATTTCTTCTATTTAATTAGAAAAAGACAATTTGCAAAAATAATGAAAATTTGAGGGAGCAGAAAGAGCTTTTTGAAGAAAAGCAGGATGGATGCTAATTTTAGCAAATAATTTGATTGATCAATATGCGGTT
>JBBSSE010000165.1:0-6355 GCA_038242375.1 Chitinophagales bacterium | reverse complement strand
CGTAATTTTAAAATATCCAAGCTTGGGATTCACATTATTGCACTTTAATATCGATGTGAATTTTGCTTTTGCTTCTTCTTCATTCATTGGTTTACCTGTGATCATTTCCATCACTCTGGCATTACTCACAAGTAGGAAGTGCAGCGGAAAATCTTTTCCGGTTATTTTTTCTATGTGAAGATCTTTGTCTGAAACCATTGGGATTGGTTTTTTTTATTTATCCCGGAAACATCATGGTAAAATATCTCTGGCATATAAACTGCTAATCAAAAATATTTACGGGACTTGTGATCAATGCGTTTATGGCAGTTTTATTCTGAAATACACACCATTTCCGGAAATAATAAACGGGTTAAAACGAGCTATTTTAGGAATAAATTAAATAAAAGAATTGGCAAATCATAAATAATTTCTTATCCTTCCTCAATCTGCGATTTTAAAAAAATAAACAATGATCTATGAATCCCCCTAATTTGTTTTATGAAAATAAGAATAATTTTTATTATCAGTTCCTTCCATACGGTTTGACCATGGATTCTGATCATGCGTATGTTCCTTACAATTTTCAGGGAATTTAAGATCCCTTCCTCAATATAATATTCCGGTCCATTTTACTTCCTGAAAGATTTCCTGGCTATCTAATAATAATTAATCAAATAATATGTCCATAAACGTTGTTAGAAAAGAAACCTCTTCTAATTTTTTAGGCTTAGTCGTCAATAAAACTGTATTCTTTTCAGCCATAGCCGTCATTATTCTCAGTATTTCATTTACGTTGATTTTTCGGGCGCAAGCCGATTATTATTTTGAAATAGCTCAGAGTTATGTATCCGCTCACGGAGGCTGGATCTATACATTATCTGTAAATCTATTTATTGTTTTTTGCCTTTACATGGCATTTAGTAAATATGGTTCAATCCGCATTGGCGGAGAAAAAGCCCGACCGGAATTTAGCATATGGGCCTGGTTCTCCATGTTATTTAGTGCTGGTATTGGTAATGGGTTAGTGCTTTTTAGCATAGCTGATCCGGTAAGAGATTTTTTAAATCCACCCCGACTTGCAGGTCAGGACCCCGCTCTTATTGCCCAGGAGGCGATCAACTTTTCCTTTCTTCATCATGGCATTCACGGTTGGGCAATTTATTCTGTAGTAGGACTTTCCCTGGCCTATTTTACGTACAACCGGAAGATGCCCCTCACTTTGCGTTCCGCTTTTTATCCGATTCTGGGAAACAGAATTTATGGCTGGATGGGAGATGTTATTGATGTGATGGCCGTGATCACCACCCTTTTTGGATTAGCCACTACCATTGGATTTGGCGTAGGACAAATCAATGCAGGTCTTAATTCTGTATTTGGAATTCCGATTACTCTCAATTACCAGATGGTTATTATTGTAGCCATCACATTAGCCGCTACATTATCTGCTTTCAGCGGATTAGATAAAGGAGTAAAAATCCTTAGTGAACTGAATGTACGTGTAGCAATAGCTATCTTTCTTTTGGTGTTGCTGTTAGGTTCTACGACATTTATCTTGAAATCGTACATACAAAACATAGGAAGTTACCTTACACATTTTATAGACATGTCCACCTGGACAGAATCCTACCGTCAGACTGAATGGCAAAAGATCAGGACGATCATGTATTGGGGTTGGTGGATTTCGTGGTCACCTTTTGTGGGCACATTTATAGCGCGTATTTCAAAAGGAAGAACCATCAAGGAATTTATTCTTTGTGTACTCATATTGCCGGCTCTGGTTACTTTTCTTTGGTTTAGCGCTTTTGGAGGAATTACAATGCGCGATATACTTTTGGGAGATACGGCTATGATATCTGCTGTAAATGATAATATTTCTACGGCCATCTATGTATTCTTTGAAAAATTTCCTTTCTCCATTGTGCTAAAAGTATTGGGGCTTGTGCTGATCTGTAGTTTTATTATTACCTCTGCAGATTCCGGTGCATTAGTCGTAGATAGTATTACCTCCGGGGGGAAATTAAAAACTCCCCGTTTTCAGCGAGTGATTTGGGCGGTTGCCACAGGACTTATTGCAGCAGTATTAATGTATGGTGGCGGGCTTAATGCCTTACAAACAGTAGTCACCATTTCCGGGCTTCCCTTCGCGATTTTATTGGTATTGATGGCGTACTCTCTTCTCTCGGGAATTAAGGAAGATTACCAGGAATCGGAACGTAAGAAGATGCTCGTTGAAAAAGAAACGTATCGAAAAAATATTCTTCAATTGCTGGATAAAGAAAGAGTGGAGAGAAATCAACGGAATACAGAAACGAAAGACAACACTACTCTAACCGATAAAAATAAAAAAACAGAATGACAAAGACAATAAATGTTGATAGAGAATTAAATCTCATGGTTGCTTTAGATCTAACGGATATGGATGAGATCCTGCTGCGTTATGTAAGCTTTTTGGGAAGTGTATGGAATATCAAAAATCTTTATTTTACTCATAATATCAAACAGTCGGAATTATATAATTTGTATGAAGAATTTTTTAGGGAAGACATCAATATTGAGCAGGTAGTAGAGCAGGAATTAAAGAGAACAATTAAAGAAAATTACACAGGAGCTTGTCCACATACTTTACTGATCACTTCTGATAATTACACAGAAGGAATCCTCACGCACCTTGCGAAGGAATATAAAATTGATGTAGTGGTTACAGGAAATAAAGATGCAATGCAAGGAACAGGCGCTCTGTCACAAAAGCTTGTTAGAATGCTTCAATCTCATTTGTTACTCGTGCCGGAAGAAACAAATCACGCGATCAATAAAGTTTTGGTTCCGACAGACTTTAGTGCGGATTCTGCAAAATCTTTCCTGGCAGCAAGAAGTTTAGTAGAGCGCACAAATGGAGAAATTGAAGCGCTGCACGTATATGATATTCCATCCTTTTTCTTTCCATATATTGATACTGAAAAAGCGATTGACAGAACTAAAAGGCATTTACATACGCGGTTTGAACAGTTCAATAAAAAGCACCAATTGCCTGATTATATCCATTTTAAATATTTAGATAAGGAAGAACTTTCTGTGGTGGAAACGATCGAGCAGGAAGCGGAAAAGGGAGATTTTGATATGGTGGTGATCTCTGCCCGTGGAGCGAATAATCTTACATCACTTTTTATAGGCAGTATCACGAATGACCTGCTTTTGAGGAATAGAAGAATGCCTTTATTGGTGGTGAAATAGGAGAGTTAGTTGTTGATTTTATATAATATGGTTTAGATTCACATTCAATCCAAATCGTAGTATTTCTTAATTCTCCCGAAATAAAGATAAAGTTTCATATTGGATTAAAACAAGAGGTAATACAGTAATGGTTTTTTTTGGAGTTTTTATTTTTCTGCTTTGATTATTCAAGAAAAGTTCATGACTACACAAACCACCATCAGGAGTGCGCCTGTGATGGTTTAAATCAGATGACATTTTTAATTTAGAAATTTGATTACATCCTCATTGACATTAGTCTTCTTTGGCCGTATTAATTCATGATTTTTATGAATTGAATTTCACCACCAGGTTTGATGATTTCTAATTGATAAATTCCTTTGGCAAGTTTATTATTCCATCGGATGATTTCCGGCCCACTGTCCTTCGTGTGTTTAATGGTTTTTAATAAAATAACTTGTCCCAATGGATCGAACAATCTGATTCCATAAATACCGGAAGACTGATTGATTAAACGTAGATTTATAGACCCATCAATAACAGGATTGGGATGTACACTTATTTCCGAAAGAATTTTTCCGCTGACTACTTTCACTATCTGCGTATAGCTGGAAAGGCCATTCATGTCAACAGACCGGATTCTATAATAAGTATTTCCAACGGCAACATTTTTATCCATCCAGTTATATTGGTTAGCATTTCCATTGATGGCTTTAATAGTTGATTGATCACTAAAATGAATTCCATCCAATGATTTTTCAACCACATAATGGTTCATATTCATTTCATTTTCCACTTTCCAATCCACCTGGATGTCCGCATTTTTTTGAACGGCTTTTATTGAGGTAAATGTCACCGGCAGGGGAGCCATTGGCCGGAAAATCACCTGGAATCTTTCAGCGCTTGCACTTCCTGCTGCTCCTGTAATAACAATATCTATTTCGCTATTTTGAGCAAGACTAACAAGGGTTTCTGTGCTTAAAAATTTATCTATTAAATATGCCTGTAACCCGGATGATTCCATATTTTCAGGAACGAAGCGCAATTGGTAATTTCTTTGTTTCAGGTTGCTGGATGAGTAATAAAGAGTGTCCGTATTTTCAATCATTTCGCGTGCTTCCACAGCCAGGAGTTTCCCGTTTCTTTTAAGACCGAAGTTTTCCCCATCATTCATAATTTTTAATGCATCATCCCCGTCAATCTGGTTGCTGAACCCTTCATCAAAGGCGACGATATTACCATCCGCGATGAGACTGCTTTTGTCAGAACCGGTATAAAGACTTACGCCAAGGAATTGCCTTTTATTATTTCCGGAGATTCCCATCGGCCGGGCAAAACTTCCTGTAGGGGCGTGAGTAATTTTGGCCGCTTCGGAAAAAGAAAGTGTATAAATTGGCGCAATAGGCGATCCTGTAGTAAACACCATGAATGCCTGTCCGGATTGAATCGTGGAGCTGAAAATATTTGTAGGATAGTTCGGGGTGCCACCGGGGACTGGCGCCCATGTGGTAGTGCTGCTTATTGTCTGATAACCGCCTAAGCCATAACTTCCATATAAATATGGATCCCATACATAGTATTTGTTATCAACTCCTGCGGTTTTTGTTATTTTAGTAAAGTCGATCGCGGAGGCATAAGGGTTGCCGATGGACTGATATTTTCCAAGGGGTAAGGTTATTTCTGGCTGATCACCAATCAAAAGATTTCCGGTTGTTCTTAATATGGTCGTTACAGGACTGCTATTGGCTCCGGAAAAATTAAATACTGATCTATCACCCCGCACAAAAACCAAATATCCATTGGCGTTATTAATTTGTGTTGTGATAGGATTGGTAACTGAAACCCAGTTGTTTTTATCAGGATTGTAGGTTTTCATGGATGGCGTGGCAGAAAAAGCATCAAAGCCTGCACCTGCACCGGTAATCCATGTTCCATAACCATTCGGTATAATTGGTGGTGGCGCACCTCCTCCTTCCATCCAGGCATTCTGTATAGTTTGTCCTGTAGTAGGAGCGGATAATAATTGCCAGGATTTCTTGTGTTGCCCTGATCCTGTTCCGATATTGATATATCGTTCAACGGTTACATTTCCGTTTATAGTAGTACCGGGCTCAACTTTTCCTACATTGGCTGTCTCTTTATCAGTGGACAATAATGTGATATTATTGCCTGTGTTTAGGGTAGTGCCGTCATACCCAAACGATAAAGTCCCTTTGACTTTTAAAGTGTCTTTAGGTACTGCAAAAACAGAAAGTCCTCCACCCGTGTTACTTACTATTAAATTTTTAATCGTATTAACTTTGAACATATTTCCGGCAATCGTTTGTGCAGATGAGCCATTCATTTCAAGAGTGCCTGTGAACACATCGATACAGCCTGAACTGCTAATGATGCCTCCTACCTTCAAAAATGAATTATTAACTATAATTGAATCGCCCGATTGCACATTAATATCATGAGCGGTGAGGAAAACATTATTCACCATGTTAATGGTAGCAGAACCTGTTACATTAATATTTCCCTGGCCAAAAGAAAAATTGGCTAATAAGAGAAATGCGGATAATATAATATAGTTTGTAATGTTTTTCATTTAGGATAATTAAAAGTGCTTTTTATCTTAACAGTATTCCAGTGAGCACATTTTGTTTGAATAGTAAGTGTACTTGCTTTACCGCGATGGTAAAATATCTGCAAGTGAAAGAAGTAAAAAATGTTTTAGAGTTGGGATTATATATCATAATTAAAACATTGTTTAGGTTTATTCTGACAAAGGAAGATGTTGTTCTGATTGTTTATTTGTGTATTATTTTATTTAATCTACTCTGTGCCAGTTTGTTCCATCTGATTGTATTTCTATTTTGGAATGTGCTGGGACGGTTGAAACCGGTAATCCGGTAAAATCAATAAAGGATCCTATAGTTATTACCGAAGTAGTTCGATTTATAATCCTATAACTACGGCGGTGGTTCTCTGTTCCGGCTGCTGGTAAACTAATAGTGCCACCTGTAACAATAACCGTATAGTGCGTTTGATTTAAAGTAATACTTGTGGCTGTCGTAATAATAGCCGTACCCAATGAACCGTTAATGTCTAAATAACTTTTGGGAGTAGTAATGCCTACTCCAACAAATACCTGTTCGGAGTCTATTGCACCAAGCACCAT
>JBBSSE010000164.1:0-6357 GCA_038242375.1 Chitinophagales bacterium | reverse complement strand
ATCAATGTCATAGGTTAAGAGTGCTTGAAATTTTGAGATGTTTGCCTGTAAATTTAGCCTCTTTGCAAGCAAATGGATTCCAGCATCTATGATAGGAATTTCCAGAAAGCTATTCTTAAAAGCCAGCGAATCTTCCGCTTTGAACCGGCCATATTTATCTTCTGTAAAAGGGAGATATTCTTCATACCGGCTCAACATATAAAACGTTCCGGCAAACAGATCAAATCCTAAATCGCAATTTTTCGAAGGAAAAAGAACTTTCGCTCCCTGCACTTCTCCGATTGTTACTGCTACTTTTTTGAGAGAATCATCTGCCAATAAACCGGTACTTTTTATAAAAAACCCGGATTGTAACCGGTTTGCAGAATAATTAATTTTGAGATTTTCATACAACTCAAATTCCTGAAGATCATTTGTAATCTTAAATACAATTCCAAACTGCTCTTTGAAAATAAATTCAAAAACAAATTCACTCCGGGCAGTATGTTTGTTTAAGTAAATGAGCATCATGGGGTAAAGAAAGTTAGGAGTTAGGAGTTCAAAGTTAGGAGTTCAAAGTTCATGCAGCTAAGAACAATTCAACAATTTTCTAAGTTCTAAGTTCCGGCTCAAGGCTCATAGCTTATAGCTCATGGCCGCTATTTTGATTAAATAAAATCTGGATATCTCATTAAAAAAATATATCCTTGTAAAAAAAACAAATAATGGACCATCTTGAAGAAGAGAATTATCCAATCAAGCGACCTACTTTTCTAACAGTTTTATGTATATTGACATTTGTCGGAAGTGGCTGGGCGCTTTTTAGTTCTATGACCTCTTATAATTCTGCAGAAACTACCACCGCTGTCTTTAAGGATTCTCTAATATACGGGAAAGCGGTAGAAGGAGACACATTCAATATCGAAAATGGTAAGGCTTCTGTCGATTCCGTTATACAACAGGATTCTATGAAAACTACAATGGATTCTATTTATAATGAATCTGCTGTTTCCGGAGATAGTACATCAACAATAATTGATACTGTTACTTCAGAAAAAGAATTTGAAATGGGAAATATTTTAGGAGAAAAGATGAAAAAAAATATCCTGGATATGATATCTGTTGAGAAAATAAAGAAATCCGCTATGGGAGGTTTTATAGCAGCTATCTTTACCCTTGCCGGCGCAATTTCCATGTGGCTTTTGAGAAGATTTGGATTCTACTTATATATTATAGGAATTATAATTGGTATTGTTGTTCCATTCTATATATATGGAAACAATCTTTTAGCTATCGGCATTAGTGGTTTCGGCAGCTTCCTTGGTTTGGTATTTATAGCATTGTATGCTCTGAATTTAAAATCGATGAAATAAATGGTTTCCTTATGACCATCTTTTTATATGGTTTTAAAAGGTATTTATTACTTTTGATTTAACCATTATAGATAAAAGAAAAAAAATGTGCTAATAATAGTAAATAGTAGAATAAATCAAAATAATGTGCTACATTTGCACCCAATTATAAAAATTATCAGATAAAAATGTCTTATTTAACATCAGAAAAAAAAGCACAATACTTTGCTGATTTCGGCGGAGATGCTAAAAACACAGGTTCAAGTGAAGCCCAGGTTGCAATTCTTACAGAAAAAATTAATCATCTTTCAAAGCACTTGAAAGTTAATAGAAAAGATTTCAGCACTCAAAGAGGTTTGATGCAAATGGTAAGTAAAAGAAAAAGTCTTTTAACTTATTTAACCAAGCATGATTTGACAAGCTACCGTGCATTAATTGAAAAGTTAGGACTTCGTAAGTAATTTTATTTCATATAATGATATTGATAGCTATTCCCAACTGAATAAACGGTTGGGAATACTTTTTTTACAACTAATTTTAAAATAATGAATATTCCAAACCCAATAAATGTAACCTTTGATATCGGTGGTGGCCGCATGGTTACTATTGAAACCGGAAAGCTTGCACGCCAGGCTGATGGTGCTGTTACGGTGCGCCTTGGTGATTGCGTGATTTTGGCAACGGTTGTTGCTAATCGCGAACCAAGAGAAGGACAATCCTTCTTTCCTCTTTCAGTAGATTACCAGGAAAAATTCGCCTCAGCAGGTAGAATTCCGGGATCTTTTTTTAAGAGAGAGGCCAGGTTGAATGATTATGAAGTTTTAACATCGAGATTAATCGATAGAGCTTTGAGACCGTTGTTTCCGGATGATTATTTATGTGATGTACAGGTTCTTGTTTCGCTTATATCAAGTGATCCGGAAATAATGCCTGATGCATTAGCATGTCTTGCTGCCTCCGCGGCTTTAGCTGTTTCTGATATTCCTATCCAGGAAATTATTTCAGAAGTAAGAGTCGGAAAAATTGATGGTGAAATGGTCGTTAATCCTACACGTACGCAGTTAGAAAATTCCGAATTGGAATTTATCATCGCTGCAACAGACCGTAACATCATGATGGTGGAAGGTGAGGCGAAAGAATGCCAGGAAGAAGATTTGATCAAAGCGATTGAGGTAGCGCACGAAGCAATCAAAATACAGGTTCAGGCCCAAAGAGATCTGAGAGATAAAGTTGGAGCGAAAGAAAAGAGAGATTATACCAAACCTTACCGCAACGAAGAATTAGATCAGAAAATTATTGCTTTTTCAAAGGATAAGATGCTGGAAATTGCTTCTGCTGCTTCGGACAAGCATGTGAGAACGGATGCTTTTGCTGCGTTGAAAAATGAGCTGAAAGATCATTTGGGAGAAGAGCTTCCGGCTGAAGATAAATCATTAATTGGTCACTATTTTGGTGAATTACAATACCACGTTGTGCGTGATATGATGCTCGAAACACGCAAACGCCTTGACGGTCGCGAGTTAGACGAAATCAGGCCGCTGACAATGGAAGTAAACTATTTACCTTCCCCACACGGTTCTGCTTTATTTACCCGCGGAGAAACACAATCACTTACCACCGTTACTTTAGGAACTCCTTTGGACGAACTGTTGGTTGAAAGTGCCGCAACAAGCAATTATTCTAATTTTATTTTACATTATAATTTTCCTCCTTTCTCTACCGGCGAAGTGAAAATGATGCGTGGTGTGGGCAGAAGAGAAGTAGGACATGGTAATCTTGCTATGCGTTCTTTGAAAAAAGTAATGCCCTCTGAAGATAATCCTTACACTGTGAGAATTGTGAGTGATATTTTAGAAAGCAATGGTTCTTCCTCCATGGCAACTGTTTGTGCAGGTTCGCTTGCCCTGATGGACGCTGGTCTTCCATTCAAAAAGCACGTAAGTGGTATTGCAATGGGATTAGTTTCTAAAGGAGAACAATTTGCAATCCTTTCAGACATCCTGGGTGATGAAGATCATTTAGGTGATATGGACTTCAAAGTAACAGGTACAAGAGATGGTATCTGTGGCGTACAAATGGACATTAAAGTAGATGGCCTGAGTATGGAAGTTTTGCGCAAAGCTCTTGAGCAAGCTAAAAAAGGAAGAGAACATATTTTAGATGCTATGTACGCATGTATTCCTGAACACAGGGATGATGTTAAACCTCAGGCTCCAAGAATGCAGAAGATCATCATTGATTCTGAATTCATTGGCGCGGTGATCGGGCCAGGCGGGAAGATCATTCAGGAAATTCAAAAAACAACCGGAGCAACAATCAATATCTCCGAGGTTGGAAAAACCGGTGAAGTAAGCATCTTCTCTGCGAATAAAGAAAGTCTTGATCAGGCAGTAGCCTGGGTTAACAGCATCGTAGTACAGCCGGAAGTTGGGGATGTTTACGAAGGAACTGTAAAGGGTATTAAAGAATTTGGTGCTTTTGTTGAATTTTTACCAGGAAAGCAAGGTTTGCTGCATATTTCAGAAATTATGTGGAAACGCCTTGACAACATGGATAATTTATTTGAAGAAGGGGATAAAGTAAAAGTGAAATTGATAGGTGTAGACCCAAAATCAGGTAAGTTTAAATTGAGCAGAAAAGTCTTGTTGCCAAAACCTGATAATGCAGGCGGCAGCCAGGATAGAAGAGAGCATTAATTTGTACTCATTTACTGAAAAAAATCATTCAAAATAAAAGAAAGAGCTTGTGTAAAAACAGGCTCTTTCTTATTAGTTAACTACGAAGATTCGAAGAGCACTAAGAAAGAAAAGAAAGAAGAAAAAGAAAAACTTCGTTTTCACTTTGTTTTCTTATTGCCTTAGTGGTAAACTGTTTTCTTTTTAATCACCAATTTGAAACCAGTGTTATCAGGGAAATGACGGGATGTTCTTTTACGAAACTTAAATTACTTTTAAAAGATGAAAAAATACCTTAAAATAGACATTAATACTTTTTCGCAGGAACAGGCAGATATACTAATCTCCTCACTAAGCGACATTCAATTTTACGCTTTTGAACAGGAGGGAAATATCCTGGTTGCTTATATCAAAGAAGACGATTATGATGACGCGCTGTTCAATGACACAGTAGGAAATACGCCGGTTATTTCAAAAAAAATAATCGAAGATACCAACTGGAATGCGCAATGGGAAAGTGATTTTAAACCTGTAAGAATCGGCGATTTCGCAATCATCCGTGCGGCTTTTCATGCACCACCAACAGGCGTGAAGTTTGATTTATTGATCACGCCAAAAATGAGTTTCGGAACAGGCCATCATGCAACTACCTGGTTAATGGTGGCGCAAATGGAACATATTTCTTTCCGGGATAAAAACGTTCTAGATTTTGGTACAGGCACGGGCGTATTGGCTATTCTTGCAGAAAAACTTGGAGCAGTGGAGGTACTTGCAATTGATCTGGATGAATGGAGTATTAATAACACGATCGAAAATATTCAACATAACCATTGTACTAAAATTAAGGTAGAACAGCGGGACAACCTGGAAGGATTAAAAAAGACCGATATTATTTTAGCCAATATCAATTTGAATATCCTGGACATTTCTTCCGCGTCTATTTCAGCAATTCAAGCGGCAGATTCGCTCTTACTTACCTCCGGATTTTTACAAAAAGATGTGGCAGCTATTGAAAATATTTTTATCGGAAAAAATTATCAAAAGATTCGTCAAATGGAAAAAGATAACTGGGTCACAATTTTATTCAAAAAGCTGTAGGTATAAAAAATTTTATGAAAATTAAACATGTTCAACATTAATTTTACGTTACATTTGTCTACACGATTGCCTGATACCAGATATGAAAGAAATTATTTTACTTGTTTTAGCTTACTTTATTGGATCAATCCCTACTGCCCTAATAATCAGCAAACATTTTTTCAATATTGACATCCGCGAATACGGGAGCGGAAATATGGGCGCGACAAATACATTCCGAATTTTAGGTTCTAAATTTGGCACCATTGTCATGGTCGGAGACATGCTGAAAGGCGTATTTGCCGTTGCTCTCTATCATTTTCTTCCATACTATCTTACGAACGAACTTGACAGAACGAATTTCATGCTTGGCCTGGGCATCGCCGCAGTTGTTGGGCATATTTACCCAATTTGGGCACAGTTCAAGGGAGGTAAAGGAGTTGCAACACTTTTCGGGATGGTATTGGCGATTCAACCAATCGTAGCCATCAATTGTGTGGCAGTATTCCTCGCTGTTTTATTTCTTACAAGATATGTATCGCTAAGCTCTATTATCGCCGGTGTAGCCTTACCCATTTGCGTACTGTGGATTTATAATGAGAAAGAAGTTTTTTACCGTGTATTTGCCGTTGCTGTAGCGGCTTTGGTCGTGCTAACTCACCAAAAAAATATCAGCCGTTTACTAAAAGGGAACGAAAGTCGCGTACCTATTTTAAAACATCGCGACCGGAAAAAATCCCGTCGAAAAGAAATGTAAAAATTTCTCCCAATTAATAATAGCTGCAACCATTTTCCTTTAATCAAGTTCTTACTTTTGCACACCATTTTTAAAAATGGTACATCAATTGTTTAAGGAAAATAAAAATTTAAAAATGAAAAATAAACTGACAATATTTTTAGCACTTTCCGTGTTGATCATTGCCTGTACCACTAACGCTATAACAGGCCGTAGCCAGTTATCTCTTGTATCCGAAGAATCTTTGCAACAGGAAGCTGTAACGCAATACCGTAGTTTTCTTTCAGAAAATAAAGTTGTCAGCAGCAGTAATAACAGAGATGCCGAAATGGTCAAAAGAGTTGGTTCCAGGATTGCTGCCGCCATCACGAGATATTATAAAGAAAAAGGTCTTTCCAATGAACTGGCAGGGTACAATTGGGAATTTAACCTGGTAGATAATCCGGAAGTAAATGCCTGGTGTATGCCGGGAGGAAAAGTAGTTGTTTACACAGGTTTGCTGAACGTAACGAAGAACGAAGCAGCCCTTGCAATCGTT
>JBBSSE010000163.1:0-6360 GCA_038242375.1 Chitinophagales bacterium | reverse complement strand
TATTTTCCCAGCAAAAAAGGGATTATAAAAATCTCGTGATGGAAGGTGGTGGCGTTCGGGGATTGGCTTACCCGGGAGCTTTGCAGGTATTGGAAGAACAAGGTATTTTAGATAGCATCCACAATGTAGCTGGCTCATCTGCGGGAGCTATTGCAGGTATCATGGTGGCGTTGAATTATTCTTCGCATGAAATTGACTCGGTACTTCATTCCATTAAAATACAGGAATTTAATGATGGCCGATTCTTCATTGGAAAGATAAAAAGAATGACGAAAGAATATGGAATACATAAAGGCGTTAAGCTGTCGGACTGGATTGGAAATCTCATTAAATATAAAACCGGCCATGAGGATATTACTTTTCAGGGTCTGCATGAACTCCATTTAAAAGATCCCGGTTTTAAAAACTTTTATTGCACCGGCACTAATATCAGCAAGCAGGAACTGGAAGTATTTTCCTGGGAAAACTGGCCGGATATGAAACTAAAAACGGCCGTTCATATTAGCAGTTGTATTCCTTTTTACTTTATACCGATAGCTATCGATAACCAGGGAAACGAAGTATCTCCTGAACAGGATTCTATAAAATACGATTTGTACGTGGACGGTGGCATGCTCTGTAATTACCCGATAAGTATCTTCGATTCTTGTAAGAGCGGCGGTAATCCACTTGCATGTAGTGATGTCGTTTTTAATCCGCAAACACTTGGTTTAAAACTAGAAAGAGGTGCGCAAATAGAAGCCTTCGAACAAAATAAAACGGACCTGGCCCCGTATAATATAGCAAACATGAAAGATTATTCATCCGCCGTAATGAACCTCCTGGTAGAAACCATAAACCGCCGGTCGCCGGGATTGATAAATGAAAAAGAACGCACTATTTATATTAGCTATGGAAACATCAGCGGCAAACCACGAAAAGTGTCGTTAGCAGAAAAGATGGAATTGTATAATAACGGTGTTTCCGCTGCCAATAAATTCTTTCATATTAATACAGGCACGGTTAAATCAGAAAATGTCCAGACTGATCAGTAGTTATTAGCCAAAACTTGAAAGTCATAATATATTCCGCTTCCTTCCATCTCCTTTTGTATGGCATAATTGAGAACGGCAACGAAATTTCTTTTGAAGTTTTGCACGATGAATGAACGTCAAAGCACTTACCATTTTAAATTGCAGCGGATTTTTTCAAGTTTTCTCTTCTCTCAAAAGTTTACCTTTGCAGCTCATAAACCAAATTAAGGTTATTTTTTTATTACATTTTTTATGATGAATCAGCACTTATCTGAGCAGGAAACGATCCGCAGAGAAAAATTACAGGAATTTAATAAATTGGGAATCGATCCTTATCCGGCGGAATTATATCCCGTAAATACCAACTCAACCTACATTAAAAGCAATTATAAAGGCGAAGAAAATAAAGACCAATTTACAGAAGTATGCCTGGCAGGAAGAATCTTAAGCATTCGCGATATGGGAAAAGCATCCTTCGCGGTTTTGCAGGATGGAGCAGGGAAGATTCAGATATATGTGCGGAAAGATGATGTTTCCAATGGGGAAGATAAGAGCATGTATGATATTGTTTGGAAAAAATTATTGGATATCGGTGATATCATTGGTGTGAAAGGATATGTATTTACAACGAAAACAGGCGAAACATCCATTCATGTTTCTTCCTTCACCGTTCTTTCAAAAGCTCTGCGTCCATTACCTATTGTAAAAGAGAAAGACGGAGAAACCTTTGATGTGGTAACTGATGCGGAATTCCGTTATCGCCAGCGCTATGCCGACCTCATCGTAAATCCAAATGTGAAAGACGTGTTTGTGAAACGAACCAAAATGATCAATGCTATGCGCACATACTTAAATGATCAGGGAGGCCTGGAAGTAGATACACCTGTTTTGCAAAATATTCCAGGTGGTGCGGCAGCACGTCCTTTTATAACGCATCACAATGCATTGGATGTTCCGTTTTATTTGCGCATCGCCAATGAATTATATTTAAAAAGATTGATCGTCGGAGGTTTTGAATGGGTATATGAATTTAGCCGCAACTTCCGTAATGAAGGAATGGACCGCACACATAATCCTGAATTTACTGTATTGGAGTTTTATGTTGCTTACAAAGATTATATCTGGATGATGGAAACTACGGAGCAATTATTGGAACAAACCGCCATGGCTGTGAATGGTACAACAAAAGTTCTTTCCGGGGACAAAGAAATAGACATGAAGGCACCGTACAAGAAAATAACCATGTACGATGCTATTAAAGAACATACCGGCATCGATATCAGCGAAAAAGATGAAGAAGGATTGAGAGAGGTATGTCAACAGTTAGGCATACACGTAGATAAAACGATGGGTAAAGGAAAATTAATTGATGAGCTCTTTTCTGAAAAATGCGAGGAGCATTATATTCAACCAACCTTTATTACAGATTACCCGGTAGAGATGAGCCCGCTGACTAAAAAGCATCGTAGCAAGCCCGGCCTCGTCGAACGATTTGAACTCATTATCAATGGCAAAGAAATTGCGAATGCATATAGTGAATTAAACGATCCGATCGAACAACGCAACCGCTTTGAAGAACAAATAAAACTGATGGAGCGTGGAGATGATGAAGCAATGTTCATAGACTATGATTTTTTAAGAGCGCTGGAATATGGCATGCCACCTTCCAGTGGAATCGGTTTTGGCATTGACCGTCTGGTGATGCTTCTGACCAATCAACCTTCCATCCAGGATGTGTTGTTCTTTCCACAAATGAGGCCTGAAAAGACGTTCGACGCACAAACGGAAAAACCGGATTCAGAAGAAAAGAAATAAGTATTGCGGCGATACACTGCTGGTTAATACTTTGAATCGTTTAAGAAAAAACATTTGTTTCTTTTAAAAGAGAAAATTACTATGCTTGAATGGACCGAAATATTAACCCGGCTGCTGCTTGCATGTTTGTTTGGCGGACTCGTAGGCCTGGAACGCGAACGGAAAAACTGGGCGGCAGGAATGCGCACACACATGATCGTATGTCTCGGAGCTTCTTTAATGATGATCGTTTCATCTTTTGGTTTCTCAGATATTTTAGGTACAAAAAATGTGATGCTTGATCCCTCAAGAATCGCTGCCCAGGTAGTGAGCGGCATTGGTTTTATAGGTGCCGGCACTATATTATTTAACCAGGGAGTGAATACCATTCGAGGTCTAACTACCGCAGCCGGATTGTGGACAGTTGCCGGTATCGGCCTTGCTACCGGCGGAGGAATGTATATTGCTGCCAGCATCGCTACTGTGTTATCTCTCATTATTCTTTGGGCGATTCAGCCTTTGGAAAGATATTATACACAACGATTTAAATTGCGCACAATAAAGATCACCACAACCACCGATGCTAATACAACCGATATCATCCAAAAATTAGAGATGATCAAAGGCACCACCTTTGTAGATTTCACTATGACAAAATCAAGGGATAGTTTCACTCTTCAATTAAAATACGAAGAAGCCGATATCTCCAAACTCAATGAGATCATTAAAGAACTGCAAAAAGAAGTGGAGGTGAAGGAGGTGTATTGGGTTAAATAGTTTGGAGTTCATAATCTTCATTGATCAAAAACATTAATGATGATGCGGATATGTGGGCTGCCATGTGGCGCAAGCAGGTAAATATGGGTATGATCCCTTATTATATGTTTGTGGAAAGAGATACCAGCGCCCGTCATTATTTTAAAGTTCCCCTGGAGAGAACCTGGCAGATATTCCAGAAAGCGTACCAGCAGGTAAGCGATGTATGCCGCACCGTTAGAGGACCAAGCATGAGTTGCACTCCGGGGAAAGTACAGATTTTAGGCATTACAGAAATTCCCGTTTATGAAAAAATGGAAAAAGTATTTGCCTTGCGCATGGTCCAGGGCCGAAACCCGGATTGGGTAGGCCGGCCATTCTTTGCCAAATATGATCCAAAAGCCCGTTGGATGGATGACCTGGAACCAGCCTTGGGAGACCGCTTTTTCTTTGAGGAAGAATTAGTGGAAATGCAGGAACTGGCGGGAATGGAAGTGGAAGAGTTTAGTTCGGAAGTTCGAAGTTCAGAGTTAGGAGGAGTTCGCTCACGTTCAGGTCGCTCGCCTTCGGCGATCTGAGCGATATCCTCACGTGATCATCTTTCAAAAAATGGTTCAGCCGAAAAAGCGTTCCGACCCGGCTCGCTGTTCGATCGGGATGTGCGGTCAAGGTCGGTAAGGAATGTCAGACTGGGGTCAGGTTAAGAGTTTTATTTTTCGTAAGTATTTTAGTTCCATTAATGTGTGGTCCTGGCATTTTTTTCTCTAAAAAGGATAAGAGATATAAACAGCTAATTTAGCGAGTTGGCTACTTTTTTTGTTACTGAAGCTTGTTCCGGATATTTCAGCATGTGCGTAATTATCCGGAATTGGATTATGAGCACAATGGAGCTCTATACTTCTGATGTCTTTAGCCGTGACAGCAAACAAACGGAATTTGTCAATATTCGTTATACTTTTTTCATAAGACGTTAATTTCTCTAAGTCAACAGAAAGACCTTCTTCTCCTTTTCTGAGTTTAAATGCAAAAGATGTTACCGTCATATCCTCCCGAACATAACTTGGACCTTTAAAAAAGGCCCTTCTTAATAACCGATCCTCATCTAAAATTTTAATAATTTCATTTTCCATAAAGCAATTAGTCCGTTGACAAATGATCAATCAATTTATTCATCTGAACTTCCCCGGAATACACCATTTTTTTATCTTCATATAAAAACATCTCACTAAAAGTATTTTCTTCAAAAAAAACTTCTGCAGTGTTTTTCTCATTTTTATATTCCAAAACAATTTCACCATTCGGTCCAGGAGCTGTGAAATAAATGGGTAAATCGCTCTCATCACCAAGTGTCAAAAAACTTACAGCCCTTCTTATTACATCTTCAGTTGGAACGTTAGCATGATTACCATCCCAGTTGGATTTTAGTTTACCGAAATTAAAAACCTTATACAATATATCTATTGCTTTGCCAGAAAGCTTTGGGATATAACTTTGGGCTTGAATATGTATACTTCCAGATGTTAAATAACCCGTGTTGGCATCTATAATTTCACATCCAGATCGTTTAATCGTGGTGGTACTTGACACATTTCCGTACTCTGTTTTAATCCGTGTCCTTCCTGCTAAAGCTGTCATATAAATTGGGTTTTATCATTTCTTTAAATAACTTATGTGTTACGCGATGGGCATTTTCTGTCCACAAAAATAAGTGCTCCCTATTAAAAGAAGTTTTTTTAAGAATGGCTGTTTGCCACACTAAGGTTTCTTTATTGTTTTTTATCCCATTACTGAATTGCACCTGCAAATCAGAGCCGTCTTTCAATTGAAAAGTCTGATTAACCTGGATTTGCGTTTGTTTTCCCAGCGTGTTAAAATGATTATGGTATTCAAAATTAAAATGTGTATTAATAAAATTTTTCCAACCACTTTCTATACCCCCATAATCATCAATTTTAATTTCATCTATGTATCTGAGACTTGCAAATAAAATATTTAACGGTGATTTATAGGCCTTATCTAACCAGGCAACTCCTTCCTGGATTAACTTTTGATAATTCTCCCAAAAATATTCATCATCAGTACAATTAATTGTAAAAATTCCAGGTCCCAATTGAATAACCGGCCATTTATTTTCTCCCGTCCAGTATTGATGAACTACATTATAATGCATCAATTGTTCGCTAATATTCTGAGGAATAATCCTTCTATAATAAGGAAATTTTTGTTCCAGAATTGAACTTAGTCTACCTGAGGCTAATTCAAACTCTTCATCAATTAACTGTCCTGACTCCTTTCCCGGCATTAAAGCCCAACGAATTTCAAAAATCACTTCTTGTAAAGGCGCATTTGGCAATTTGGACATGATGAAAAATAATATTTTAATGCTCAAAAAGAATTGCTGGTTCTTTTGCTGCGTTATTGATAAATTTAAAAAGACAAATTAAGGAAATATAATCTTATCAGATTAAAAGTTAGTTTAAAATACTTCAAAACCTTACCTCGTGTATCAAATTTTATAAAAAATATAGTCTGGTGTTGGACTTTCAAACACCCGGAAATTTTCCTTTGAAAAATTACTGAAAATACTTTTACCCCGAAAGAGCGAAGTACACAGAGGAAAAATACTGCGTATTCCTAATTCTTTCCTCGTGCTCTTTGTCTCTTTGGTGGCTGAATATAGGAGGTATGAGAATAGCGGTTTTACATGACCCAAGCCTAAACGGCATTTCCGGCGAGGCCATTGAGCGGAGCAAAACATTTTCGTGTTTGATCCCGAAATAAGGAGTTCTTCCGTTTA
>JBBSSE010000162.1:0-6378 GCA_038242375.1 Chitinophagales bacterium | reverse complement strand
TTCACGGACGGAAAAAGTGATGGAACAACCTGATTAAAAATGAAAGCAAAAAAGGATAAAATTGACGTGGTAAAGAAAACGGCTGTCCCCAATAAAAGAGAAGCTTTGGGAAAAGGAATACGTTCACTGTTGCAAAATATAAATAGTGACCTTGATGTTACAGAAAAAAGTCTAATGGCTCAAACCGGCAGTCGGGAAGGTGTTGTAAATGTGCGTCTTCCTTTAAGTGTGATCGAACCGAATCCTGATCAACCGAGGCGCGATTTTGATGAGGTGGCCTTGAGTGAGTTGGCTGCTTCTGTAAAGATGCACGACATTATTCAACCCATTACGGTTACTAAAATGGCCGGTGGAAAATACAAGATTATTGCTGGTGAGAGAAGGTACCGCGCATCTAAAATTGCCGGTCTTACGGATATTCCTGTATATATCCGGGAAGCATCTTCTTCCCAAACACTGGAACTTGCTCTTCTGGAGAATTTGCAAAGGGAAGATCTTAATGCGATTGAGATTTCTTTGAGTTACCGGCAATTGATGGAAGAAATGGAATACACGCAGGAGCAACTTGCGGAGCGTATGGGAAAAGAGCGGAGTACGGTCACCAATTATTTAAGATTATTGAAACTTCCGCCGGATATACAGGCGGCCGTTCGCAATGCCACCATTAGTATGGGACATGCGCGTGCGCTGGTAAATGTGGACATGGTGGATAAGCAATTGTATATTTTTAATGAGATCAGGAGTAAACAACTTTCTGTACGTCAAACGGAGGACCTGGTAAGAAGAATTTACACACCGGGAGGGGCCGCTGTTAATAATTCTACAAAAAGTACTTTACCACCTTCGTTAAAAAAAATTGAAGATAATTTAGCATCTCATTTTAGTACTAAAGTTAAAATGACTCATAGCAAAAAAGGAACCGGCAGCATTACTTTTGACTATTTTTCTATTGAAGAGTTGAGTTCATTATTAGATAGGATGCAGGTTTCGGTAGATTAATTATGCGATTAGTTAAATCATTTTTTTTCATTGTTATTATCCTGGCATTATTACCGGAACACTATTTATACGCACAGGAAAGAAAGGATACCCTGCCTCAAATAGAAGCAAAGCATTTTCTTGTTTTAGATGGAACTGAAAAAGATACTTCGGGAAAAAGTGTTCTTGGACTGGATACTGCATTGTCAAAAAAACATAGCCCTAAAGTTGCCATTTTCCGCTCTGCGGTGCTTCCTGGATGGGGACAGGCCTATAATAAGAAATATTGGAAAATACCGATTGTATATGCTGCGCTGGGAACAACAGTTGTTATTTTTTTAAGTAATGTAAAGGAATATAATGTACTGCGCCAGGCCGTTATTTATAAATCAGATACCATCCCGGGAAATGATTTACTGATTCCCGCGGAGTACCAGAATTTGCGAGTGCAATCTTTAATTTATATTCGAAATGGTTACCGCCAATATATTGATTATTCTGTCCTGGTATTTTTATTAGCCTGGGGTCTAAATGTCGTAGATGCGGCTGTTGATGCTCATTTGAAAGCTTTTGATGTTAGCAGCGATCTAAGTCTGAAAGTGAAGCCGGGATTTGATTATTTAACCAATACCAGCGGATTAAGTCTTGTTCTTTCATTTAAAGATAAGAGTGAGAAGAAATTGAAGGCGCTGCCGTAGCGGAGGAATGGCTGAATGGTTGAATTGCTGAATTGCTAAATGGTTAAATGGCTAAATGGCTAAATGGCTAAATTGCTAAATGGTTAAATGTTTGAATCGTTATGGAGCAATTCAACAATAGAACAATACAAAAACAATAGAAAAATAAAACAATAATACCCCATGCTAAAAATTGCCCTGTTAGGTTACGGAAAAATGGGAAAAGCCATTGAAGAAATCGCGCTTCAGAAAGGTTATTCAATCGTCTTAAAAGTTGGAATTGAAAATTTGGATGACCTTACGAGCGAAAATATAAAGAAGGCTGATGTCGCGATAGAATTTTCCAATCCGGAGAGTGCTGTGAAAAATATCCTTTTTGGTCTTGAAAATAATGTTCCCGTTCTCTCAGGTACTACAGGCTGGCTAAAGGATCTTTCCATTATAGAAGATAAATGCAGAGAACATTCCGGTGCATTCTTGTACGCAAGTAATTACAGTATCGGTGTAAATATATTTTTCGAATTAAATAAAAAGCTGGCTGAACTGATGAAGCAGCATACCGATTATAATGTGGTAATGGAAGAAGTTCATCATACCCAAAAAATGGATGCTCCAAGTGGCACTGCCATTACATTGGCGCAGCAAATAATCGAATGCCTTCCCACTAAAAATAAATGGGTAAACGAGGCTCAAAATAATTCTTCAGAACTCTCAATTATCAGCAAAAGGATCGATGCAGTGCCTGGAACACATACGGTTACGTATACTTCTGCGATAGACGATATTGAAATAAAACACACCGCTCATAACCGGGTTGGATTTGCTGCGGGAGCAATAGCTGCTGCAGAATTCTTAAAAGGTAAAAAAGGAATTTTTTCCATGAAAGATGTTTTAGGTCTCTGATAAAGAAAATGCTCCAAACGGAGCATTTTCTTTATCAGCAATAATCTATTTTCAAAAAAGCATTTACTCCTTCTTAAAATCTTTTAGATTTTCCAACATATCTTCTGTCATGGAATTTAGTGTAAACTCAGGTTTCCAGCCCCAATCTTTATTGGCCGTACTATCATCGATGCTTTGTGGCCAACTATCCGCGATCGGCTGCCTGTAATCCGGCTCATAACTCATTTCGAAATCAGGGATATGTTTTTTGATCTCTGCCCCGATTTCTTTTGGGGAGAAACTCACTCCGGAAATATTATAAGAGGTGCGTATTTTAATGTTTTCGATCGGTGCTTCCATCAATTCTATCGTAGCACGAATTGCATCCGGCATATACATCATCGGTAAATAAGTATCTTCTTTCAGGAAGCAATTATATTTCTGTTCACTGATTGCGTCATAAAAAATTTCAACAGCATAATCCGTTGTGCCGCCACCGGGCTGGCTTTTATAGCTGATAAGTCCGGGATAGCGGATACTGCGTACATCCACTTTGAAGCGGTTATAAAAATAATTACACCAGAATTCACCGGCATATTTACTGATGCCATAAACTGTTGTTGGTTCAATAATGGTTTGCTGTGGACAATTTTGTTTTGGTGAAGTTGGGCCAAATACCGCGATACTGCTTGGCCAGAATACTTTATGTACACTTTCATCCTGGGCTATCTCCAGCACGTTTAAAAGACTTTGCATATTTAAGTGCCAGGCAAGTGCGGGATTTTTTTCACCTGTAGCAGATAATATAGCTGCAAGCAAATAGACCTGCGTAATATTTTGCCTGATTATCTGAACGTGCAGCATTTCCTTATTCATCACATCGAGGCTCACATATGGTCCCGTGCCGTGCAGGAGTGAATTCTCTTCACGCAAATCAGAGGCGATTACATTTGATCCGCCATATTGTTTTCTTAAAGCAAGGGTAAGTTCTACGCCAATTTGGCCACAGGCTCCGATCACTAAAATTTTTTCTTTTATCATAGTTTCTATTGAACAGCAAAGTAAAATGTAAAAGAGCAAAGAGCAAAACCTGATTGTGGAATATCAGTTGAAAGCTTTGTAATGTCAGAAAATTTTTGTTGAATGGGTAAATTGTTGAATGGTTAAATTGTTGAATGGACAAATTGTTGTATGGATAAATTGTTGACAGGTTAAATTGTTGAATGGCTAAATTGTTGACTGGTTAAATGAATATAATCTGAGGGATATGACCCGGTATTTTTTTCGGTGAGATGGAAAGAAATGTTTCATAAAATCCGGCCTTAAAGTCTAAATAAAAAATCCTCCGGTAATTAAACCAAAGGATCTTTTACGTGCGGAAGAGGAGATTCGAACTCCCAAGCCCTTTCGAGCGCTACCACCTCAAGGTAGTGCGTCTACCAATTTCGCCACCTCCGCAAATGGGCTGCAAATTTAGGAAAACTGTTTGTTTAAAAAATTAAGTATTTAAAATTATTCTAAAAGTGGTTCCTTTTCCTACTTCTGTGCTTTTTATATCCAGTTTGCCATTGTGATATTGTTCAATGATTCTCTTGCACAAAGAGAGCCCTAATCCCCAGCCACGCTTCTTTGTAGTGAATCCGGGTTTGAACACTTTCCTGATATTTTGCTTGCTGATTCCCTTGCCGGTATCACTGATATCAATGATCGCTTTGCCTGGTTGTTTTCTTAAAATAATTTTTATAACACCCTGTCCGTCCATTGCATCAAGTGCATTTTTCAATAAGTTTTCGATCACCCAATCGAATAATGGAGCAGATATGTCCGCCATGATTTGATCATCTTGTTTTTCTATAATGAAAATGACCTTTTCTGTGGACATTCTTTTTATATAGGCCACTATTTTTTCTACCTGGATAATAATGTTAAATTCCTCCAGTTTTGGACTACTTCCAATTTTTCCAAACCGGTCGCTGATCAGTTTTAAGCGGTTTACATCTTTCTCCATTTCTTCTGAAATATCCAGGCTGCCATTCCGTTCTTTGAGCATTTCTACCCATCCATGCAGGGAAGATATCGGCGTGCCCAATTGATGGGCGGTTTCCTTTGCCATACCTGCCCACACCTGGTTTTGAGTGGATTTGTTTCGCACTGAAATAGAATAAAATATAATGATGATAAAAAGAGCAACAATGATTAGCTGAACGATCGGGAAGTATTTTATTTGTTTCAATAAATTTGAATCTCCGTAATAATATTTATCCGCTACATAAGGATCTTTATTTAGTATAAGGATGATGGGCTCATGGCCCGCCTTAAAATCCTTCAATTTTTTTTCGAGGTATTTGTGGGAATTTATCTTTGTGGAATCCAGGTTTCTTGAATCAATGATACTGTCATTTTCATTTGTCCAGATGATGGGAATATCACTGTTTTGCTGCTGTATTTGAACTGCTAAAGTCAGATCTGCATTTTCAGGGGCGGAAGCAACAAATTTATTTGCTTCAATCCATTGACTTAATTTTTCTCTTTCTTCTAATTCAATTTTATTTGACAGGAAATTTGAGTAGAAAATAGTTCCTGTAATAATGGCCACAGCTATTAAAGTTAATCCCATTCTAATATTTAGCAGTTGCCTGAACATGGTACGCGTTTAGCTCAAATCTAAAATGTTTCTGCTAATTTTTGGTATTAAAAACGAAAATCTTATATGTTTGTACTATAATAATGAATTTATCCCTGACTTCTCTTCCTTCTGTTGCAGTTGTAATTCTAAATTGGAACGGGAAATCTTTTCTTGAAAGATTTCTTCCGTCCGTTTTGAGTTCCGATTATGAAAATCTACGTGTGATAGTGGCTGATAATGCCTCTACGGATGGTTCTGTGTTTTATTTGAGAAGCACGTTCCCAAATGTGGAAGTTATTGTAAACGCCGAAAATGAAGGTTTTGCCAAAGGCTATAATACCGCTTTAAAAAGTGTGGGCTCCGATTATTATATTTTATTAAACAGCGATGTAGAGGTGAGACATGACTGGATAGCTCCTGTTATTTTATTAATGGAAAGTGATGAAGAGATAGGAGCAGCCCAGCCAAAAATATTGTCGTTTGAAAATAAAGGAACATTTGAATACGCCGGAGCATGTGGTGGGTGGATAGACAGGTTGGGATACCCTTTTGCCCGGGGTAGGGTATTCGATTTTTGCGAAATAGATCATGGTCAGTACGAGAATGCGCAGGAAGTTTTTTGGGCCACGGGAGCAGCCTTGTTTGTACGTGCCTCTGTTTTTCATGAATTGGGTGGCTTTGATGAATACTTTTTTGCCCACCAGGAAGAAATAGACCTGTGCTGGCGCATGCAACGTTCAGGTTATAAAATATATGTAGAGCCGGCCTCTGTAGTTTATCATGTGGGTGGTGGTACTTTGCCTATGGGCACGAGGAAAAAAACCTATCTCAATTTCCGGAATAACCTTGTGATGTTATCCAAAAATTTAAAATTCCGGGAAAGTATTCTTAAAATCCCGCTGCGCATTATTCTGGATAATATTGCCGCGTTTCAGGCATTGATAAAGGGAGATTTCAGCATCTTTATTTCCATAGAATCTGCTCATTTACACTATTTAGGGTGGTTGCTATTTGAGAAAAGGAGTAAGAAATTGCCAAAAATAAAAATGGCTAATTTACATGGAGTGTACGATAGGAGCGTTGTCTGGATGTTTTTTGTAAAGAAATTAAAAACATTTCAAGAAATTGTTGGTAACAAAAAGTGAAATTTGAAAGCAAACAACTATTTTTGTCACGCAAATTAAAATATATGGAACAGGAAGAATTAAGATTAGA
>JBBSSE010000161.1:0-6391 GCA_038242375.1 Chitinophagales bacterium | reverse complement strand
GCAGCCACCGTTTTGCCATCCTCATTTTGACGCATGTAGAAGGATTTTATATCCTTGGGATAATTGATCAAAATGACAGGTTTCTTAAAATGTTTCTCTACGAGGTATCTTTCATGCTCGCTTTGCAAATCAATACCCCAGCCATCTACAGGGTATTTAAATTTCTTCTTTTTATTTGGCGCGGAATTCTTTAATATTTCAATTGCCTCGGAATAAGTCAGTCTTTCAAAATCGTTATTAACCACAAATTCAAGTTTTTCAATCAAGCCCATTTCCTGCCGCTCATTCTGTGGTTTTTGTTTGTCTTCATTCATCAGCCTTTCTGCCAGGAAATCAAGATCTTCCCGGTTATGTTCGAGCGCATATTTAATAATGTATTTAATAAACTCTTCTGCCAGGTTCATATTATCTTCCAGATCGTAAAAAGCCATCTCCGGTTCCACCATCCAGAATTCTGCAAGATGCCTTGCTGTGTTAGAATTTTCTGCGCGAAAAGTTGGTCCAAATGTGTACACTTCTCCCAAGGCCATGGCTGCCATTTCTGCTTCCAATTGTCCGCTTACGGTCAGGTTCGTAGATTTCCCAAAAAAATCTTCTTTATAATTTATTGAACCATCCTCATTTTTTGCAGGATTATTTAAATCCATGGTAGTTACATGAAACATTTCACCTGCTCCTTCAGCATCTGAAGCGGTTATAATAGGCGTATGCAGGTACAAAAATCCTTTCTCATGAAAAAACTGATGAATGGCAAAAGCAAGGGAATGTCTTACGCGAAAAATAGATGCGAATGTATTGGTACGAAAACGCAAATGCGCAATTTCCCGCAGAAATTCAAGACTGTGTTTTTTTGGTTGCAAAGGAAATTTATCCGCATGGCTATCTCCCAATATCTCCAGGGTTGCTGCTTTTAGTTCCACACTTTGTCCTTTGCCGGGTGATGGGATCAATTTGCCGGTTACTTTTACAGAAGCACCGGTATTTAATCTTTTTAAAACAGATTCATCAAATTCTCCTAAACTAAGAACCACCTGGAGATTGTTATTGGTACTTCCATCATTTATAGCTAAAAATTGATTGTTCCGGAAAGTACGGATCCAACCCATTACAGTAATGTCCTTATCTTCTGATGTCAAGGTCAAGGCCTTTTTAATTCGTGTTCTTGTATTGATCATTTCAATTATTATTTCCCAGCTTCCTTTCCGGTTTGAGATCGTTTATGCACGATTGGCAAGGAATTGAGTCTCGTTTAAAAAAAAGCAAATATAAAGGAACATGATAAATATTTTGGTCTAATACTTGCGTTCCCACCAATTGAAAGATAAAATCATAAAAAATAATTTTCCCTGTCAAAAAATTCGCATCTTTTATAAATTTGATGTAATATTGCACTTAGAACCTGAAACGGTAATTGTTAGCTACACCGTATTAGTGATTTGAAGTATCCATTCTACTACCATAAACATCAATATTTAGTTTTCACCTCAATGGGAGTTTTTTGACTATTAACCATACGTCCACTTTATGTACGATATACTACAACTGAATGACTTGCTCGTTCCGGAGTTGCTTGATATAGCAGAGCAACAACAAATACCCAATGCAAAAAATTTAAAAAAACAAGAATTAATCTATCAAATTCTAGATAAACAAGCAGTAATGACACCTGAAAAAAAGACTACAGATACAGAAGTTGAAAAGCCGAAAAGAAAACGCATTGCAAAACCAGCCGCTAAAAAGACGGAAACTGCAAAGGTCGCAGATGAAATAACGGATAACGGGAACAACGTAGAAGTTGGTAACGGGGAAGAAGAAATTTCTGCTAAAAAAGATTCTGTGGTGGTAAAAGAAAAGGAAGAAGCAGAAGTAAAAAAAGAACAAAAAGAGAATGTAGCCGATATTAATACGGAAGAAAAAAGCCAGGAGGCGCAGAATGATTCCGAAAAAGAAGTTAAATCTGAAAAGCCAGCGGATAAGAAAAGAGTTCTCCGTAAATCAAAGGAGCAATTCGCAGCGGATAAAGACAGGTCCGGAAAGGGACCTGAAAAAGAATATAAGGTAGAAAAACTTGCTGATCCCAAAACGATCGCTCCGGCATTGCTTGATCTTTTAAAAGATGATGAAGAAATTGATGATGAAGAAGAAACTGAAACAGTTTCTGCACCATCGTCTTCAAATGGTCATCAACAGCATCAGCACAGGGAACATAAGAAAAAAGAACCCGTTTTTAATATTGAATTTGATGGAATTATATTAGCTGAAGGCGTATTGGAAATGATGCCTGATGGTTATGGTTTTTTAAGAAGTAGTGATTATAATTATCTTTCTTCCCCGGATGATGTGTATGTTTCTCCTTCCCAGATAAAATTATTTGGCCTGAGAACAGGTGATACCGTTTACGGTTCCGTACGTCCTCCAAAAGAAGGTGAAAAATATTTCGCACTTTTAAAAGTAGAAACTATAAATGGCAAGGGTCCGGATGAAGTAAGAGACCGTGTTCCCTTTGATTATCTGACGCCACTTTTTCCATTTGAAAAATTAAATTTATTTACAACAGCGAATAATCTTTCAACCAGGATCATTGATCTGTTTACCCCAATCGGAAAAGGACAGCGTGGATTAATTGTTGCCCAGCCAAAAACGGGTAAAACCATGTTGTTGAAGGAAATTGCGAATGCAATTGCCGCAAACCATCCGGAATGTTATTTAATGATTGTATTGGTAGATGAAAGACCGGAAGAAGTTACAGATATGGAACGCAGCGTAAAGGCGGAAGTGATCGCTTCTACTTTTGATGAGCCTGCAGAAAAACACGTGAAAGTAAGTACCATGGCCTTGCAGAAAGCAAAACGCCTTGTAGAATGCGGACACGATGTTGTGATTCTGTTAGATAGTATCACCCGTCTGGCCCGTGCGCATAATACCGTTTCTCCTGCCAGTGGTAAAGTTTTGTCCGGTGGTGTGGAAGCAAACGCCATGCAAAAACCAAAGCAGTTTTTTGGTGCAGCCCGTAAAATTGAATTTGGTGGTTCATTGACAATTATTGCTACAGCTTTGGTGGATACCGGAAGTAAAATGGATGAAGTAATTTTTGAAGAATTTAAAGGAACCGGTAACATGGAACTTCAGTTAGACAGAAGGTTATCCAACCGCAGAATATTCCCGGCAATTGATATCATTTCATCTTCTACACGTCGTGATGATCTATTGCTTGATAAAGATGTACTTCAGCGCATGTGGGTATTACGTAACCATATGGGTGATATGAATCCGGAAGAAGCAATAAATACTTTGATGAAGAACATGAAAGGAACAAAGGATAATGAAGAGTTCCTAACCTCCATGAACAGATAATCAGAAAACCCTGAAGTTATTTTTTAAAATAAAACTTTTCTTTTTAAATCATGGAACAAAGTGGTTTGTCAACAGTGAGGAAAAGCATATTTTTTAAGGAGGCACAAACGATTATATCTGTGTTTTACCTTTTTATGGTAGGCATAGGAATGTTGTTTGAATTTCAAAAATACAGGGTTTTCAATATTAATATCTTTCTCTACGCGGATATTTTTGATTTTTTGATCGCGCCTTTCAGAGATTACCGAATCTTTTTATTTGTATTCACCACCGCCCTGGTAGTATTTATTCTTTATAAAGTCGATTCTGTCACGGTCAGTAAATTTCCAAAGGCTTATTTAATACTTAATTTCGGACTTGTAAAAAAAGGCTGGTTTAAGACTTACCGTTACGGGTCGTTTGTATTTTTACTTTTGGCCTACATCGTTTTATCTTCCATTCTTCTTGCAAAAATTAACAAAGAAAATACACTTAAAAATCCCCATCTGGTAAAAATTACTTTTTCAGATAATGAGATTGTAACCGGAACGCTCATTGGTAAAACGAAAGACGCTATTTTCCTATTTTCCAATAATAAAGTAAAGATATTGCCCTCAACCGCCTTGATAAAGACTGTGGAATATTAGCAGCTGTTTTGTCAATGCTATACGGGTGTTATTTTCTTAAGTTTTAAAATTGTTTTTTTCTTCTGATTCACCTCCGGGTAAAATGAAAACGAAAAGGAGTATTGTTTCAAAAAATTACTTTTGAGGAAACAGGATTATTTCTGTGTCTTTTTTATCATACCTTTTAGTAAACAAGTTGTAATTTGTACGAATGCCCATTGAAAAAATAGAAATTGAAACCTTCCTAAAACTTTCTAAAGACTTTCCCGTTCTTGATGTGAGAAGCCCCGGAGAATTTGCACATGCACATTTGCCTGCTGCCTGTTCGGTACCTTTATTTACAGATGATCAACGAAAAATAATTGGCACTGCGTACAAAAAACAGAGTAGGAAAATCGCGGTGGAAATAGGTATCAACTATTTTTCAGAAAGAATGAAATCTGTTCAAAAAGAAACCGTAAAAATTGTGGAGGAGTGGCGCAATCATCATCCTGCGGATCCTTCCAAAAAAATAGATCATTCAACCCTTTTAGTTCATTGTTGGCGCGGAGGTATGCGTAGCGAAACGGTTGCCTGGTTGTTGAATTTATATGGCTATGACGTGTATGTTTTAAAGGGCGGCTACAAGGTATTCAGGAGATGGGCATTAAAGCAATTAGAGAAAGAATACCAGTTCCATATTTTGGGTGGCTATACCGGTTCAGGAAAAACAGAGGTTTTAAAGGAAATGATGAAGGAAGGACAACCGGTTATTGATTTGGAAGGCCTTGCAAATCATCGTGGATCCTCTTTTGGTTCTTTAGGCCAAAATGCGCAGCCTTCCCAGGAAATGTTTGATAATTTATTGGCGCTTGAATTATTCAAATACCAAAAAGTCTTTGGGCCTCAGGCCGAAGAAGAAGATTCAAATTCTGCCTCACAGTCGATCATTTGGCTGGAAGATGAAAGCCGGCATATTGGATCTGTTGGGTTTGCTCCTGCTTTTTGGGAACAAATGCGTAACAGTCCCGTTTACTTTATTGATGTGCCCTTTGAGGAAAGATTAAATTTTATTGTAAGCACTTATGGAGAGTTTGACAAAGAAAAATTAGTGACTTGTATTCTTAATATTCAAAAAAGATTGGGAGGTCTCGATACCAAAAATGCGCTTCAGTTTCTTGAGGAAGGAAATGTAAAAGATTGTTTCGGGATTTTAATTCGTTATTATGACAAATTATATGGCAATGGTTTGATAAAGAGGGAGAATTCAACATCTGTATTAAATAAAATACCCTGTGTAAGCGTTGATTCAAATAATGCAAAGCTCTTGTTGAGTGTTTTATAAGTTTATGATTCTTTCATATGACAATTCACCAGAGGCATTTGATCTGAAAACCATAAACAGAATTCAGAAGATTTTTCCAGGGGGAAACAAAAATCAAGATTGAGATGAAATTCCTTTTACTATTTATTTTTCTTCCTTTTCATCTTTTGGCTCAAAAAAAGGAGCCATTACCCAAAAATCTTTCTGGTGTTTGGGCAGGAGTGATGTACAATGATACAACGGGGTTACAGAATGATTTTGAACTTGCTGTTTCAGATAATGGCGGAAAATTAAGTGGCTATACGTACACCATATATTTAATTGACGGAAAGAAAAATATAGGTGTAAAGACCGTTAAAATAAAAGAGAAAAAAGGACTTCTTTTAGTAGAAGATGATAAATTAATTAATGATAATTATGATGCACCTCCCGCAAAAGGAGTGCGTACTTTTATTGAATTACACTATTCAGAAAGTGATACTTCTGAAATTTTAAGCGGTTCGTGGAAGACGAATATTACGCGGCAATATAATTCCGTTACCGGAACGCTTTTCCTCGAGAGAAAAAAGAAGCCCGGAGAAACAGCCATCATTTCAAAACTTCGCCAATTGAATCTTTCAGATCAATTGAGTTTTTTACTAAAGTCAACCGGATCGCAACAAAAGAATACCGCTATTCTTGCAAAACTTCCTGAGGATTCAAAAAAAATAACAACTTTCCAAAAGACCACTTCTGAAAAAGAAATAAAGAATGATCCTGAGCTGGTTAAAAAAGGTGATCAAAAAGCAAAGCCGGAAAAAATAATTCCCGATACCACCATCACCAATCCGGAGATCACTATTTTTATGTACCCCAAAAATGATTTACCTTCTAAAGACACTATAAAATTTGAAGAAAAGAAAAAAGTGGTGGCAGTAGCAAAAGATAGCTTTGAATTGAAACGGGATCAATTGCTGATTTTAGCAGACAGAAAGATGAAAAATAAAAAACTACCTGATGCAGGTGCGGAAAAGTCAAACAAAAATTCTGAAGGCATTTCCCCGGAAAAAACTGAAAATTATCCGTCTGCCCCTACCGCCAAAAAAAGCACGGCAGAAATGCTTTCAGAAAGAGAAATCGAAACGATCCG
>JBBSSE010000160.1:0-6402 GCA_038242375.1 Chitinophagales bacterium | reverse complement strand
CGAAATAGAATACGGAAAGGAATTATTCCGCCAATAGATATGGATGGTTGGAAAATTTTGGAAGAAGAAGTTGATGCAGTTTATGTGAATTGGGAAGAAATAAAACAAATCTTTGACGTTGATCTAACCAAATATCCACACTTAGTGGACCACCGTAATGATTTTGTATTAGGGTGTATGACGGGCTTACGGTTTTTTGATTTTTCAAAATTGATAAAAGAAGATTTAAGAGGAGATATGCTTTATAAAAAGCAGCAGAAATCTGATCATTGGGTCGTTATCCCTTTACGGCAGGAGGCCAGGGAAATACTGAATAATCGATTTAATAAAAATATTCCGCCACCAACGAATGTCGACTTCAACAAACATATTAAAACAATAGCCGAGCTGGCAGGAATATCCGAAAATATTAAACATTCACATAAAAAAGGGAATAGGGAAGTTGTAGAGATAAAACCAAAATACGCCTGGATCACTTCACATACTTGCCGTCGCTCATTTTGCACGAATGAGTTTTTAGCCGGAACTCCTGTAGAATTAATCATGAAAATTAGCGGACACAAAAGTGTGAAAGATTTCTACAAGTATATTAGGGTATCACCAGAAGAAGCTGGGCAAAAAATAAAACAGTTGTGGCAGGAGAGAGATGGGATGAATGTGTTTGGGAATAAAAAGAAATAAATTTCATAAAGTGTAATTGCGAAACCAGGTAAATTTTATCCTACTTTAATGGGACACCTGCCAACGTATTACAAAAATGATTGTCTGGGATAAAAATAGCAATGTGTTTTTTATTATTCAAAATGCTGAAGTGCTCATTGATGAATTGGGATGCTTAATGGACACCTACAACTTGAAACCTCAAACCTCAAAAAAAGCCATCCCGTTTCCGGAATGGCTTTTTAATTATTTAAAAATAAACGTATTACTAATTCATTCTCACCATCGGAACTGATTCGGCAGTTTTTTCGTCTGTTGCTTTTTCTACTTTTTTTAAGGACAGTTTATCACCGAATAATTCAATAATTTTCTTTTCAATATTACTTCCACCTTTGGGATCAAATCCTACTTCTGTCATGATTATTTTCCCGGAAGGGTCTATTAAAAACGTAGATGGAACAGCCGTTACAGCAAAGCCGCTTTGAGATATATTTTTAGTATCCAGTGTTTGCGGCCAGGGATTCGCTTCTTCTTTCACGGCCTTTAACCAGGCTGGTTTATTTTCATCAATGGAAATACTGTAAATCGTGAAGTTATCATTTTTGTATTGTTTGTACACTTCTCTCATGCGCGGAAATGAAACCCGGCAAGGAGCGCACCAGCTTGCCCAGAAATCGATCAGGATATACTTTCCTTTTAAAGAGGCAAAGCTGAAATCCTTTTCTGTTGGATCAGGTAAAATAAAATTGCTGACTATTTTACCAATTCCGGCGGACTTTAATCCCTGGATGTAATCTCCGTACTTTTTACCCTGGCCTTGCTTTTTCATGCGGGGGGATAATTTTGCGAACAATGCATCTTTTTGGTCATTTGTTCCAGCTTCGCGGTTGGATACAAGGATATAACCGGTAGCATAAGTGTCAGGGTTCTTTGAAACAAATTGCTGCAATAAGGGTAGTATATAAAGGTTCTGGAGTGAATCCCTGCTTTTACTAAACGCTTCAAAACGGGCATTTCCTTCATTGATCTGGTACCAGTTATTTCCATAAGAGGCGGCAAGTGCCTTATTGGTCTTTAAAATAGCGTCCTTTTGCTTTTTATTAAATTCCAGGTAAAGCATCAGACTTTTTGGACCCTTCACCTCTGAAGCGTTTATTCCTTCTTTTTTATTGGAAACAACATAATAATCTCCGGGTTCTGCAATAAGGATTCCGAATGGCTGATACATCATGTTTCCTTTGGAAATGTATTCCGGAAGCAGATTTTTCATTTCGGGTCCGTCAAACGTGAAGGTATAAGAGTACTTTCCGTTGATGATCTTTGAAGAATCTTTACCCATCCGGTTGTAAAAGTACATTTTATCGTACTCTCCCAGGTCACCTGTGAACGTGCCGTGAATAGTAACCCTGTTCTTTTGAGCGAAGGCAGATGTTCCTACTATCAGGAAAAGTATTCCGAGGGAAATTATTTTTTTTATCATGGTGTGGTCTTTTATTGTTGTTGGATACTATTTACCTGCAAAAATTTGCTCCAGTTTCATTTCCAGTTCATCGGAATAACCAATGTATTTATCAAGGATATTTCCCTGTGGATCGATGAGGTACAAAGTAGGGATACCACTGAACATATAATCAGACATGGTCTTATCGATATCCGGGCTAAGAACCTGTGGCCACGGCATATCTTCTTCTCCCATTGCTTTGTGCCAGGCTTTATTATCATGGTCAATGGAAACGCTGAATACATCAAAGCCTTTATCCTTATACATTTCAAACTGCTTCTTTACTTTAGGAACGGCCTGACGACATGGTCCGCACCAGCTTGCCCAGAAATCGATCAATACATACTTTCCTTTAAAAGATGCCAGGGAGATGTTCTTTCCTTTTGGATCAGGATAGCTGAATGCAGGGGCGGCTTTGCCATTTTCCAGCATAGAACTGCGCACTAAATAATTGACGATGTCTTTCTTCATTTGTTTGGCATCTTCAAAATCAGGATATAGTTTGATCAGGTGATTCAACATCCCCATTGCCAGTGTGGTATCCTTTCTCCATGGTATGCGCTGAATGGCCTTAATCACAGCCGGGTAATCCTGATAATCTTCCAGTACAATATCCATGATTTGCATATTTGCTTTCTTTTTTGCATTTTGCTCCTCCTGGCTTTTTTTAACAAAGGTTAGCCAGGTAGAATCCTTTTCCTTAATTTTTCCGGCATTATAGCCCGCCTGGCTATTTGCAATCATTTCCTGGTAATCCCAGTAATCAGCATTATTAAGCAGGTTCAGAATTTTGTTATTTACAGAAGAGCTTTTGATATGAATATATGGATTGTTCTTTATTTTATATTTTGCCGTATCATACCCTCTTACATTTATTACTGCATCCGCGTCAGAATATATTTCCGCGCGGTCCCATTTTGCAAAATCGATCCTATAAAAATCGGGCTTTGTGGCATCAATTTTTATGCTGTAGGTGCCGTCAGGTTTAATGGCCACTGAATCCAGGGCTACATACTTACGGCTGAACCCTTGCCCCACATAGACTTTGTTGTAATTGTATCCCATACGATCCAGATCTGCTTGCGGAACAAGGAAGTTGACCTTACCACTAAGGGTGATGTATTTTTTAGCAGGTACGTTCTTTTTTTGAGTTGCTACTGCTTTTGCCTGCGCCTGTATTGCTACAGGAGCTGCCAGGCCAAGGAATGAACTGAAAATAAATCCTTTTAGCACGTTCTTTAAAATCATAATTATTTGGATGGTTTAAATGAAATAATATTTGATTAGTGAAATAACAAAATATATTGCGTCTTCTGTTCTAAATATGTTCAACAAGCAAATAATATGGATGAATAGTCGTGTTTGGTAAATGAAATAAAATAGCTTTGTTGAAAATTCCGATGCCTTGGAAGTCGTTGAATCATTTCATAATTATATAAAGTCAGGATGGCCATTATGCAAATAGAAATAATAAATGATGATCTGTTTAAAAATAGTATTTGCCTGAACAAAACCAGAGATTCTGATTTGTGAGACACGAATCGGAACGTATGGGTTCCCAGTTCATTACCTACGGACCGGTTATCGCCTATACCATTCTTCTTTATAGCTTTCATAGACAAGCCCTACTGTCTGAGCTTCGGAACTGACAGCTAACTGCAAATCCATCTTCTTAACCAAAGTTTCTTCTCCTGCTACACTCAACTTGATACCTGATAACCTGAATCTGTAACCTAATTCCTGATAGAGACCAATAGCCATGTACCGCATACTAAACAGGCAGCACCAAATATAGGAAGGTAGGAAGGAGCAACTATAGCACTTTCGGCGATACTGGTAATGTAAGAATAATGGTTTTGCGCCAGGCCATCCCTTGTTAAAAAAAAGATGGCGACTTGTACATGTAATTTAAAAGAAAAAGAGCAGGGGATCAATTTTTAAATGATTTCCCTGCTCTTTTGTATTCGTATTTTATAATAATTTTATTGTAATAATTCTTCCAATCTTTTTGATAAAGCCTCGTATTTTGTTAATTAAAAAAATTAAAATTCTTTTAGTATGGATCTTTTATTTATTAAAAACCTGTCATTGGTACAGATTTTCTTTGTTCAGTTGGTGCCATCTTTTTATTCTTTAAGATTGATTCTATTTCTTTTTCTGCTTCTGGACTGTAACCGGTAAAGCTTTTAATTATATTTCCCGCAGGGTCAATCAAATACATGGTTGGGATTCCTGAAAACTGAAATTGCTTCATCGTTTTGTCCTTATCGGGACTGAGCAACTGCTCCCAGGGCATGCTTTCTTCTTTCATGGCTTTTTTCCAGGCGACCTTATCATCGTCAATGGACACACTAAGCACATCAAACCCTTTGTCTTTATATTGGCTATAAAGTTCTTTCACTTTTGGGATAGCAGCCCGGCAAGGGCCACACCAACTTGCCCAAAAATCTATCAACAAGTATTTGCCCTTGTAATTTTCTAATCCATGCATTTTCCCATTTACATCAGGGTATGAAATGGACGGCACAGGCTTGCCAGATTGGATTTTGGCGGCCATTTCCAAATTGGTTATAATTGTTTCCTGAGCTTTTTTGGCTTCGGTAAGCCAGGGATATTTTTTGCTCAAATTATCCAATGATTGCATGACCTCATTATATTTATCGGTATCATTAGGGCCAATATTTTCTCTTAATGCATATATAATTACGGGCCGGTTTTTGAATGCTTCTATTAGCACCGCTTTTCTTTCTCTAAAGTCTGCCCGCATAGAATCATATCTCGGCCTGGTTTGCAGGTAGGTGATCCAGGCAGAGTCTGTTTCCTTATGCTGCTTTGCGTAATATTCTTCATTTAATTCATCTACCATCCGTAAGTAACTAAGCTGGCCAAGTTGCTCATAAAGGTTGATAAAATTATTATCCATAGATCCGTCCACAAAATTATAATGTGGGATTTTCATGTGCATTTTAGCTGTATCATAGCCACGCATATTGACGTTCACATCTGCATCGCTCCAAAAGGGCGCCTGATCCCAACGCATAGCATCTATGTGATATATGCCAGGATGGTCTTGCATCAATTTAAAAGTAAAAGTTTTGTTTTGTTCACTAACGGTTGTTGAATCAATGGCTTTTGCCTTGCCCCCAATTTCATCCTTATATAGCCAAATTTTATTTTGTTGAGGGCTTACGAATTGCACTGTTCCTTTAACGGTAATTGTTTTTGGTATTCCATTATTTTGTGCAAGTAGTAATATTGGGCAAAAAAGTATCGCCAGTAACGGAACCCAGATTTTGGACATGTATTTCATATTTATAATTTTAAATTAAATCTTGATAGTTATGTACAGATCATGTGAGGGCCGAAACTTCAATGCCAGTGATCGACACCATTATTTAGTCCAGTTAATCCCGGCAAAAGCATGCCTTCTCTCTAATAGCTATATTGGAACCGGATAGTTACTCTTTATTTAATAGAACGTCCGATAGTTATTTGTTTGCTCCAAACAATTCTTCCAATTTTTTATCCATCGCACTTTCTCCATTTGGATTGTAACCTACTTCTTTAAGAATAATCTTTCCATCGGGATCAATTAAGAAAGATGTCGGAAAGGAAGTTACTGCAAATTCTGACATCACATTTTTATTATCCCATACCTGAGGCCATGGATTTTTGATGGTGTTCAGGGCGTTTAGCCAAGGTTCTATTTTTGCGTCTGTTGAAATTCCAAGAATCTCAAAATTTTTGTCCTTGTATTTTGCATAAAGGTCCCGCATATGCGGGAAGGCCTGTTTGCAAGGGACGCACCAACTTGCCCAGAAATCTATCCATACATATTTGCCCTTAAATTGATCAAAAGAAATAGCCTTACTATCCGGGCCGTTCAACTTAAAATTTTTAACGACAACTCCAATTCTGGTATTCCTTACGCCATGTATGTAGGCTGCTAATTTCACACCTTCAGACGTCTTTTGCATCTTAGGAGAAACAAATTTCAGGACACTTTCAAGTCTGTCAATATCCATAACGCTTTTGCCTGTAGCGTTTAAGACATATACACCAACGAGTCTATTTTTATTAGCCTTTACAAAATCAGTCACCAGCCCACCCATCAGCAAATTGTTTAAAGAATCACGGGACGTTTTTATCTTTTCAGCGAGGGGATCTTTTTCCGGTGACCGAACTTTTCCGTACATTTTTGTGAGATCATCAGTAATTTTCTTTAACACATCACTCTGCTG
>JBBSSE010000159.1:0-6404 GCA_038242375.1 Chitinophagales bacterium | reverse complement strand
TATTTATGTTCCTGCTCTTTTAAAAGCTTTGGGTGTTGAAGAGATTACAGTTATCAATGGTGACGTAACTGGAAAATTTGAACACAATCCTGAACCCCTTCCTCAACATTTAACCGATCTAAGCAATGAGGTAAAAGCACGGAAAGCTTCCCTTGGAATTGCCGTAGATCCCGATGTGGACAGGCTTTGCTTTGTATGTGAGGATGGAAGTATGTTTGGAGAAGAATATACTCTTGTGGCAGTTGCAGATTATATACTTACCCATCGCAAAGGAAATACGGTAAGCAATATGTCCTCCACCAAATCACTAAAGGAAATTACCTTGAAACACGGAGGAAAATATTATCCATCTGCTGTAGGTGAGGTGAATGTGGTCAATAAAATGAAAGAAGTAAACGCGGTAATAGGCGGTGAAGGAAACGGCGGTATTATCGTCCCTGATTTTCATTATGGACGTGATGCGTTAATAGGTATCGGTTTGTTTTTATCCCACCTGGCACACACAAAAAAGAGTATTAAAAAATTAAGAGGACATTATCCTGATTATTTCATTTCAAAAAATAAAATAACCCTGGATCCAAATATGGATGTAAAGGATATTTTTGAAAAGATCCAGGAAAAATATAAAAATAATCCGATGAATACCGATGACGGATTAAAAATTGAATTTGACAATGATTGGGTTCATTTAAGAACCAGCAATACCGAACCAATTATAAGGATCTATTCAGAAAGCAATTTTGAAACAACGGCGGAAAATATTGCAAAAAAGATCATGAAAGATATCAATGAGGTTATGCAAAACGGAGTGGCTTAAGTGATCCGTTTCTCATTGTAAATTATCAGAATAAATCGTGTACTAAATCATAATCATGGAAAGAATCTATTTCGACAACGCTGCTACGACAGCTCTCGACCCGGAAGTATTTGAAGCAATGAAACCATATTTTACTGAAAAATTTGGCAATCCATCCTCTATCTATTCCTATGGAAGAGAAACAAGGATGGCAATAGAAATGGCCAGGAAATCAGTCGCTAAAATATTAAATGCTCATCCGGCGGAAATTTTCTTTACCAGTGGAGGTACCGAAAGCACGAATACGGCTATCAATGCTGCAGTATATGACCTTGATTGCAAACACATCATCACTTCTCCTATTGAGCATCATGCAACGCTTCATTGCGTAGAGCATCTTTCTGAAATAGGCGCAGCAAAAGTTTCTTATGTAAAAATATTGCCGGACGGGCATATAGATCTAGAGGATTTTGAAGAAATTCTTAGTAAAAGTGAAGAGAAATGTTTGGTAACTCTGATGCACGCAAATAATGAAATAGGAAATATTACTGACATCGAATTCGTTGGAAATTTATGTAAGAAATTCAACGCTATTTTTCATTCTGATACAGTTCAAACGCTTGCTCATTTCCCATTGGATCTGCGAAAATTGCCTGTGCATTTTATTTCAGGTGCAGGACATAAATTTCATGGTCCAAAAGGCGTAGGTATTTTATACATCAATGAAAATATCAAGATCCATCCTTTCATACAAGGTGGTAGCCAGGAAAGAAACATGCGTGGTGGTACGGAAAATCTTTATGGCATTGTGGGCCTGGCGAAAGCGCTTGAATTGAGCATCGCAAATGTTGAAGAAGATTCAAAACATATCCGCGAAGTGAGAGATTATATGAAAGCACAGCTTTCTAAAAATATTCCAGAAGTAAAATTCAATGGAGATATTAATGGAAAATGCCTTTATACCGTTTTAAGTGTAGCCTTACCAAAAACTGAAAAATCAGAAATGCTCCTTTTCAACCTGGATATCAATAATATTTGCGCAAGTGGCGGAAGTGCCTGTACATCTGGTTCTGAAAATGGAAGTCATGTGATCAGGGCTATCACCCACGATCCTAATTTCATCACTGTCCGGTTCTCTTTTAGTAAACATAATACAAAAGAAGAAGTAGATATTGTCGTTGAAAAATTGAAGGAGATTCTGAAATAGAAACTGAATAAACATACAAGTCGGGAGATTCAAAAACTCTGAATCATCCGGAGAAAAAGCAAACGGGGAAAAGTTTTTCCCCGTTTGCTTTTTCTGATTTTCTTTTCATTCCATTAAATGACAAGTATGACTTTTCCCGATTAAGAGGAAGATGTAATACCATCTTACTTTATAAAATAGGCCAAAGGCTATTTTGTAAATCTTAGAGGGTATTATACCGATATGAAAATTGATCGGACCATTTATAATTTATATTCGGTATAAGATTATCTTTAGACAGGTATATTTTACGAAACAATGAAGTATTATTTTTCTCTACAATTAAGATTAATCACCAGGCTGATCAAGGCTAACGGCATAAATCCTCTTTTTGCTTTTAGTATTATACTGACAGGCTTTTTAATTCTATCCCAGTATCTTTTCAATCAAACAGAATATGCATCTTTTATCTATTTAGTAACGCCGATATTTTTCTGGAGTAAGTTAAGTACACCGAACAGAATCTCTTTTTTACAAACCACCTTTAATAAAAAAGATTTTCGTAAAATAAGGATGCTTGAAAATAGTATTTCTGCTATTCCTTTTATAGCTTTTTTAATCTATAAACAACATTTTTTAGAAGGGCTGTTACTTCTGGTTCTTGCAATTCTTTTCTCTTTTACAAAATTAAAGAAACGGGCTACGTACACAATTCCAACTCCTTTTTTTAAATATCCTTTTGAATTCACCTCCGGTTTTAGAAAAACCTATCCATTTATTATACTCGCTTACACGCTTACAATTATTGGGATTTCTGTCAACAATTTCAATTTATCCATGTTTGGTTTAATCCTGCTAATACTCTGCTGTGTTTCTTTCTATACTATGCCCGAGAAAAAGTTCTTTGTTTGGATTTTCAGCCTTTCTCCACAGAAATATCTCTTTAATAAAATAAAAACGGCCACCTGGTATACCTGTCTTTTATCTGTTCCAATAACAATAGGAATACTTTTCTTTTTCCCACAAAATATTTTGATAACCCTTGCATTTCAAGGTATCGGAATTCTCGTTGTTATCGTTTCGCTTTTAGGAAAATACGCAGTATTTCCTTCTGAATTTAATCTTTCCCAGGGACTGGCCATTGCATTTTCAATTTTCTTTCCACCCCTGATACTTTTAATTATTCCCATATTTTATTTACAATCTGTAAAGAGGCTTAAACCAATTTTAGAATAATGACGCTCGAAAATATTTCAAAATCTTACGGTAATAAAAATGTATTGAACAACATAAATCTGACGTTTCAGCCGGGAAAAATTTATGGTATTGCAGGAGAAAACGGCGCTGGTAAAACAACATTATTTAGATGCATTGCCGGACTTGAAACCTTTAAAGGAAACGTTTTTTATGAAAGAGGGAAATTAAAAGATAAATTAGGCTTTTTACATACAGAACCATTTTTCTTCTCCAAAATTACCGGGAAGGAATACCTTCAATTATTATGTAATGCACGAAAAATTCTACAACAAAATTTAAAAGAAAAGAACATTTTTGATTTACCACTTTCTGAATTTGCAGAGAACTATTCCACGGGAATGAAAAAAAAGTTAGCCATAACAGGAATTTTACTTCAACAAAATGAAATCTTTATTTTGGATGAACCCTTTAACGGCGTGGATATTCAAAGTAATGCCCTTATTACCGAAATTATTTTGAAACTAAAAAGATTAAACAAAATTGTTCTTTTGTCCAGTCATATTTTCTCCACACTTAGTGCAGTATGTGATTCTATTCAATTTCTTAAAAACGGAGAATTATTCATGAATGCGGAAAAACAAGATTTCCACCTCATTGAAAAGGAGATGCAGGGAGTGGATATCCTTGAAAAGATTGAACGCTTAAATCTAAAATAATCACCGACAATAACCGTTAAGTTGATGCCATTTATAATACGATCCCATTCTGTTGCGCAAGGTTGAATTTTGTTTATTAGCGCAAGCGTCCGCTCAATGTCATTTAGTTAAGGCAAGAATGTCACCCCTGCCCGAATGGATCGTTCAGGCGGGCGTTCCGGGTTTTAAAATTTTTAAGCATTGATTTTTCTATAATCGTGTCAGTCCTGCCCGTCCGGTCAGGCGGGCGTTCCGGCTTTTAATCCCGAAGGGATGACATGATTATAGCTTAAAAATAGAAATATGCAGAACCCCGAAGGGGCGATATTTCCTATGTAATAAACTTAACTAAATGAAATGCGCGGACGCTTGCGCCAAAAGGAGGCTTTGCTGTTCTCCCTGCATTATGTAACTTTACTGAATGCCCGCTACTATTCATAAACCCATTTTTAATAAACGCATCTTTTGGGATGTGAATTTCGACAAGATAGATTATGATGCCAAAGCCAATTTTGTCATTGAAAGAGTATTTGAACGGGGAGATGTGGAAGACATCCGCCAATGCCGGAGGTATTATGGAGATGAAAAAGTGACAAATGCTTTATTAAACGCTAAATACTTACCTACACATATCCTGCATCTTGCCGCAGCCGTTATAGACCGACCTCTAACTGATTTCAGATGTTACAAACTAAGACAATTGACCCCGGGACTTTTTCCCTATTAAAAAGATTGATGAAGTTACCCGCATTGATGAATTTTTCATTAGTGGGTGGCACTGCCTTAGCTTTAAAATATGGACATCGTTTATCTATAGACATAGATTTGTTCAGTCATATACCTTTTAAAAACCAGGAAATAATCGAATCATTAGAAGTTGAATTTGGAAATGAATTCACTTTGCAGTTAAACAAAGATATGTTTGGTTTGTTTGCGTTTATACAAAATATAAAAGTGGATATTGTTAAACATCCTCATCTACTTTTAAATGATCCTGAAATGGAGAATGGCATCCGGCTATAGCACACAACTGATATAGCAGCCATGAAAATAAATGCCATTTTAGGCAGAGGAAAGAAAAAGGATTTTTGGGATGTGGCGGAATTACTTCAACATTATTCTCTAAAAGAAATGATTGGTTTTTATACTATTAAATTCCCAAAACAGCAATTGCTTATCTCTATTCCCTATGCACTCACCTGGTTTGATGATGCTGAAGAAAGCGAAGACCCCGTTAGCCTGAAAGGACAAACATGGAAAGGAGTAAAAAAAATCATTCAGAAAAATGTAAGTGATTTTTTGCGTTGATGATTGGAAATGAAAAGAATCTACATACAATTAAATCAAAACTAGTGTAAATCTTTCCTCCAACGAAGTTTTCCGATTTTAGATTATTGAACTTAAAACTGGTTATCGGCCTGTCCCGTTATTCGGGAAAACAAAGTGGCACAAGCATGGCTAACACATAAAATCCCCACTACCAAGCTTGCGACAAATCATGGTTTAGAGAGCTGTTTCGTATGCTACGAACCAAGACACGTAGCTTAGTTTTCATATCCGACGAAAATTAATGGCATTCAGCTAAACTGAAAGAACCGGCGTTGTTGTGTTTCCTGACCAACGACAGAATATTTCCAATCTGATCAATATCAGATCAAAATACCCTTTCTCCTCAAAAATATGTATTCACCGCAAATTCGAACTGGTTTTTGAATATCCGTTTAATAGCACTGATATTATTTTGTTCATAAAATATCAACATTGCTTTTTTATACTCAATTGCATCTACCGTCCTGAAAGAAATGGGGCAGTACTGATTAGCAATGAATAAGGCATTGCTTACAATCCTTGCAGTTCTTTTATTACCATCGTTAAAGACCTGAATGTAGGAAAGTAAAACCAATGCCAGGAGAGATTTATCAAATACTTTTTCTCTCGTATTGATCAAGGTACACATGGCATCCAGTCCTTCACGAATTTGATGCTCATTATCAAGTGGTTTATAATTGGTTCCTGTAACCCCTACCCTTCTCTGCCGGATATTACGGTCAACCTCCAAATCCTTTATCAGTATGCTATGGATATCTTCTATTCCCCGTATCGTTATTGGAACCACGTAATCGGGGTGTGCAATTATAAAATTGATTGATTCTTTATGATTAAGCAGCATGGTGGTATCGTATTTTGGCTTGTCTTCTGCCGTTTTCTGTTCTTTGAGCAGGCGTTCTGTCTCAAGCAAAGAGTAAGTATTACCTCCTATCTGCGATGATTTCCAATTTAGGTCTATAGCCAGTCTTTCCATCTCCCTCCTATACTCTGCTTTTGAAAGATGTGCAATATTATCCGTAAACTTAGCCTGCAAGGCCTCTAACTCCTTATATTCCTCCGTCGTAAATAATTGTGCGCCAGTTAAGATTTCAGGAATCAGTGAATGATTAAAACTATTCTTTATTTTTCTTTCATCCTGCTCCTGGCTGAAATAATAATCAACTTCAATATTCACCAACAATTCATAAGAAGGGCTCAACCG
>JBBSSE010000158.1:0-6406 GCA_038242375.1 Chitinophagales bacterium | reverse complement strand
GGCTAAAGTTCGTTGAAGGTGGTTGAATGGTTAAATTGTTGAACGGCTAAATTGTTGGATTGCTCATGGCTCATAGCTAATACCTGTTACCTGATACCTGATACCTGAAACCTCTCTTCTTTCGGAAAGAAAATCTTAATTTCGCACCTCAAATCAAACATATAAACTAAAAATATTTTATGGTTCTTCCGATTATAGCTTATGGAAATCCGGTATTGAGAAAAGTGGGGATAAACATTACTCCGGAATATCCGCATTTAAAAACGCTTATTGAGAATATGTGGGAAACCATGTATAATAGTAATGGAGTCGGTTTGGCGGCACCGCAAATCAATCATGCTATCCGTTTATTTGTTATAGATAGTTTGCAGGTTTTGGAAGGACTTGAAGACGACGAAAAAGATTCTTATCCCGGTGACGAAGGATATAAGGGAACATTTATAAACGCTTATATCAAAGAAGAAAACGGAAACGACTGGCCATATAATGAAGGTTGTTTAAGCATCCCAAAGATCCGGGAAGATATAATGAGGAAAGAATCCGTGACCATGAAATTTCTCGACGAAAAGTTTGTGGAACATACTAAAACTTTTGTAGGCGTTACCGCGAGAATCATTCTTCATGAGTACGATCACATTGAAGGAAAATTATTCATCGATTACCTGAAGCCCCTTAAGAAAAATCTTCTGAAAAGAAAATTGAATGATATTTCCAGCGGAAAAGTACATGTGGATTATAGAATGACATTTAATAAATAAGACTCTAAAAGATATTCAAAAAAAGGTTGCCAATTTTCTAAAAGTTGGCAACCTTTTTTTGGCATTTTGCCAACGTATTTCCAATTATTTTTACGCAATGGTTCAAAGGATATTTTCTCTATTCGTTTTTATTGTTTTTGCTACTCAACTATCAGCACAGGATAAAAAGGATACCACCATTCTTGTGGATCATAATTTTATTACCCTTTCGGAAGTGGTGGTCAACAATCAGTTAGATGTTTCTTATTTTATTTCGCGTGTAAAAAATGATACGACATTTTATAAGGCTTTCCGGAATCTCCGGATTATTGGCTACAATGCCATCAATGATATACGCATGCTGGATAAGAATGGAAATGTTCAGGCATCATTGCGCAGCAAAATCCAACAAATACATCAGGGTAATTGCCGCACAATGAAGGTGCTGGAGGAAACTTCTTCCGGCGATATCTATGATGAGGATAAAAATTTCAATTATTATACAGCACAGATGTATGCAAGCCTTTTTTTTACAAAAGGAAAGATTTGTGGAGAAACAAATATTGTAAAGGGCCATGGGTTTTCGGCTGATAATTTAAAGGGTATGGAAAAACATAAAGAGCAATTAAAAATGTTGTTCTTTAATCCGGGACGCAGAATTGACGGACTTCCTTTTATCAGTAATAAAACAGCCATCTTCGATGAATCCATGGCAGACAAGTATAACATGGATATAGATTATAAAAGTTATAATGGACAGCCATGTTATGTGTTTTCAGTAAAAGCCAAAGACAATAAGAAAAGCAAAGTTGTGGTGGAGGAGATGGTCACCTGGTTCACAGAAAAGGATTTTGAAATAGTTGCCCGGAATTACTCACTCAAATACGATGCTGGCGTGTATGATTTTGATGTAAATATGGATGTACAAATGGTGAGGGTAGGGCATCTTCTCGTTCCTGGTGTTATTACATATAAGGGAAATTGGAAGGCGATCTTCAAGAAACGGGAGCGGGGAGTTTTTACGGCTACTTTGTCGGATTTTAAGCTATGAGCTTTGAGTACCATCAGCCATCAGCTTTGAGACGTGAGTCCGAACTGCCAGCCCTGAAAGGGCGTAATACGCCAAAATAGGGTGCAGCCCTATTTAATTTCTGCGTTATAAGCCAGCCATGAGCAATTCAACCACCTTCAACAATTCAACCATTCAGATATTTTTAGCGCGTAGCATTCAGCGCCGAAGGCATTCAACTATCTTCAACGGCTTTAGCCATTCAACTATCTTCAACGCGGAGCTTTCAACTACCTTCAACGTGCAACATTCAACGCGAAGCATTCAACTACATTTTCTTACCTTTGTTTCTATTAAAAAAATAATAATCTTAAACTTATAAAATGAACAACAAAGAGGTATATATCGTTTCAGCAGTTCGTACGCCCATTGGAAGTTTTGGTGGTAGTTTAAAAGATATTTCAGCGACAAAGCTGGGCGGAATTGTTATTAAAGCAGCAGTGGAGAGAGCAGGAATTGATCCCAAAGAAGTGAAGGAAGTGTATATGGGCTGCGTGTTACAAGCCAATTTAGGCCAGGCACCCGCGAGACAGGCAGCTATTTTCGGAGGTTTGCCGGATGATGTTTGTTGTACGACCATTAATAAAGTGTGCGCCAGTGGAATGAAATCAATCATGCAAGGTGCGCAATCCATTTTATTGGGAGACGCGGATGTAGTGGTTGCCGGGGGAATGGAAAATATGAGCAGCGCGCCTTTTTACGCGCCATCCGCAAGATGGGGGAATAAATTTGGCAATAGTGTCCTGATCGATGGAATGGCAAAAGATGGTTTGACCGATGTGTATAAAGATTACGCTATGGGCAATGCCGCTGACTTATGCGCAAAAGAATGCCATATCAGCCGCGAACAACAGGATGAATTTGCAGTTGAAAGTTACAAGCGCAGCCAGGCTTCCGTGAATGAAGGGAAATTTGAAAGCGAAATCGTTGGTGTGGAAATCCCTCAAAGAAAAGGTGATCCTGTCGTTTTTCTAAAAGATGAAGAACCCTTCAATGTAAAATTTGACAAGATATCCTCTTTAAGACCAGCCTTTGCAAAAGAAGGTTCAGTCACTGCTGCCAATGCCAGCACGATCAACGATGGTGCTGCTGCCCTGGTACTAATGAGTAAAGAAAAAGCAGATGCTTTAGGTATCAAACCAATAGCAAAAATAAGAGGTTATGCAGATGCGGAACAGGCACCTGAATGGTTCACAACTACTCCTTCATTGGCCCTGCCAAAAGCGATTAAAAAAGCCGGCCTGGAAAGTTCTGATATTGATTTCTGGGAATTGAATGAAGCCTTTAGTGTAGTAGGAATTGTAAATACCCAAAAATTAAAACTTGATGCTGCCAAAGTAAATGTAAACGGTGGTGCAGTCTCCATGGGACATCCTCTTGGTTGCAGTGGTGCAAGAATTATTGTTACCCTGATCAATGTTTTAAAACAAAATAATGGAAAGATAGGTGCGGCCGGAATTTGCAATGGCGGTGGTGGAGCAAGTGCTATGGTGATTGAGTTGGCTTAATAACTCCTTTATTATAGTATAGAATGTCAAAGGAAATAGATAGTTGTTTTTTAAATGACTGTTTATTTTCTTTGGCATTTTTTTATTGGACAAAAATCAAATAGAAGGAAAAGGGAAGAATTTGACCACCAAGCGGCAAAGAGCACAAAGAAGAAAGAAGAGAAGAGAAAAACGAGTTTTTCCCTTTGTGTCCTTTGTGCCTTTGTGGTGTTACTCTGATTAAATGTTACTTCAGAACTTCTATTGTATCTCGAAAGTGTAAACACGCATTTCAGGCACGAATTACACGAATCTTTCAATATGACTTCAATTTATTTTCATAAAAATACAAGCCTGGACTTGTTAGAATACCCAAAAGGTAATATGAGTGATATAAAACTATTATTTGTGAAACCTGGTATTTTAAATATAAATTTCAAAGTAGACTCACATTTTTATCACCCAACTTCGTTAAAGAAAATAAAAATTCCCCCGTCTCTGGGGTAATTTCTATTGATCGCTTGTCTATTAACATAGTATTGGAAACCGGAAATGCAACTTTGATAGTCTCTGATAGTCATAGATATTGTGCAACTTCCATAAAAAACCGTTTTACCATTAAAATAACCTTTTTGGTCAATACTTACCGGACAGGACAAAAGTTTTTAATTAAATTGCACAATCGGATTTTTTAACTTGAAAAATAAATTTAAACATCAAAAATCAAATTATGAAGAAATTAATTACAGCCTCTTTTTTATTGCTTTTTGCAACGTTCGCTTCTGCTCAAATGGTGAAAAATCCTGTGAATTGGACAGCGACTTCTAAAAAAATCGGGGACAAAACATATGAAATTCATTTAACTGCAACGCTTCCCGATGGATGGCATATTTATTCTCAAACAACTCCTGATGGCGGACCTGTACCAACAGAAATTACATTTACTAAAAATCCATTGGTTACACTTGATGGAAAAGCAAAAGAGATTGGTAAACTGGAACAGAGATTTGAACCATTGTTTAATGTTGACGTAAAACAATTCTCTGATAAAGTGAATTTCGTGCAGGTGGTTAAATTAAAAGCTAACGTAAAAACTTCTGTAGAAGTAGCGGTAGAATTTATGGTTTGTGATGATGCACAATGTTTGCCTCCATCAACAAAGAAATTTACAGTCGCTCTTAAATAAGCTCATTCTACTAAAAAAAAATAAGCGTTTTATACAATATATGTATCATTTAATCCAACTCTTCGTGGTATAATTTCGATATAAGAAGTCGATTCATCCCGATAATTATCGGGATGAATTATTAAGAAGATATATTCGGAATTAATTGTAAGGTGCGCCCAAAAAAACAGAGTATTTCATGAATAATTTTACCAGGATTACCCTTTCGGTATTTATTGGAATTTTTTCCATCCTATTTTTTACCAATACTGCTTTTTCCCAGGATACAGCTGTTACATTTAAGTACAGCTATGAACGTATTAATAACGATGAAGTCGTTCTGACGATCAAAGGGAAAATTGCTCCGGGCATCAAACTTTTTGCTTTGCAAAAGTCTCCGGATGACATCATGTATTCCACCTTGCAGCTTGACCCATCGATTGATGCACGTAAGCAAGGGGAACCTACACAAAAGGAAACCATTCAAAAAGAAACAAACCCTGAATTGGGTGAGTTACATTATTTGACGGATTCTGTAGGTTGGCAACAAGTATTAAAAGCCGCGCCGACGGATAGTTTCCTTGTAAAGGGGAAAGTTAGCTATATGTACCAGGAAGGAACAGAATTCCTTCCGCAGGAGCAGGATTTTCAGTTGTTCGTTTTACCGGAAGCTGCTGCTCAAAGTGTCAGTAGAGATGATGCTACGATTACAGAAGTAGAAGGTGGTTCCGTTGCTACAAGATCATTGACCTGGATATTCCTGGCAGGTTTTGCCGGCGGACTGATCGCTTTGGTTACTCCTTGTGTGTTTTCAATGATTCCTGTTACAGTAAGTTTCTTTATTAAAAGAAGCCAGACAAAAGCAGAAGGAATTAAGAACGCGTTTCTGTATGCTACTTCAATCATTATAATATTTACGCTCCTTGGTTTTTTAGTAACAGTCATTTTTGGGCCCACAGCCTTAAATAATCTTGCGACCAATTGGGTGGCAAACTTTATATTCTTCCTGATATTCTTAATCTTTGGTATTTCCTTTTTGGGTGCCTTCGAAATTACCCTGCCGAGCGCCTGGTCCAATACTGCCGATAGCAAAGCGGGAGCGACAAGTTTCCTGGGTATTTTCTTCATGGCATTGACGCTTGTTTTGGTGTCTTTCTCTTGTACAGGTCCTATTATTGGAAATTTATTGGTGATTGCCGCGCGCGGTAGTTATTATGGTCCTTTATTAGGAATGTTTGGATTCTCCATTGCATTGGCTTTACCGTTTGCTTTCTTTGCGTTTTTCCCCGGTAAAATGAATATGCTTGGAAAAGCGGGTGGTTGGTTAAATGCCGTGAAAGTATCTCTTGGATTCCTGGAACTTGCTCTTGCATTGAAATTTTTATCCAACGCCGATCTGGTAAAAGGATGGCGCCTTTTAGATCGGGAAGTATTCATCGCGCTTTGGATCGTGATCTTTATATTATTGGGTATTTATCTTTTAGGGAAATTGAAATTTCATCATGATGATGAATTACCGAAGAATGATTTTGGTATTTCCTATATCAGCATTCCGAGATTATTTTTTGCTATTACGGCCTTCTCTTTTGCCATGTACATGATACCGGGAATGTGGGGTGCGCCGTTAAAAGCCATTAGTGCTTTTGTGCCTCCGATGGGTACACAGGACTTTACATCCGCTCCTGTTCATAGTACTTCCTCAGGTTCTAACGGCGGAAATAATGAAAATGATCTTCCTCATCCGGTAAAATATTATGACCGTATGAAGGTTTACGAACCGGAGGTTGTTGTGAAATATGGTATGACAACGTATTTCGATTATGATGAAGCATTGGGTGTTGCAAGAAAATTAAAGAAGCCGTTAATGTTGGACTTTACCGGTATTAACTGTGTAAACTGCCGAAAAATGGAAGGCTCTGTCTGGAGTGATCCGGAAGTAATGCGCCGC
>JBBSSE010000157.1:0-6444 GCA_038242375.1 Chitinophagales bacterium | reverse complement strand
TTTAAAGCAATTTTTATTTGGTTCTCATCATCCACAATGATCTCGCGCGTTATAGGAAAAAGGATGGTATTTATATTCTGATAATCTCCGTAAAAAAGATTGATGGTCCTTTTTATCAAGGGGTTGATTTCTGTCAGACTAATTGTTTCTACTAATTTTGTGGTGGGTGACAGGGCTAGAATGTTTTTAAAAATGCTTCCTTCTGTGGCTATTAAAATATTTTTTGGAGATGATTGAAAACCGATAATGCTATCTCCTAAATAAATTGGATTGCCCACTAAAAGATCCTGCAAACTGGAAAAGTTCAGGGGCATATGGGCGATGTCTTCCATAAATCGAAAAGGAAGATGCTCCACAGTTTTGTCCAATTTATTCAGGATCGTTACAGAATCCGGCGTAATCAAAATCCTGTAAAGCTCAAGGTTTAAAATAGATCCGCTAAGTGAAATCCAGATGGCACTATCCTTATATAATCTTAGCACAACATTTCCTTCCGGTTGGGAGCCATTTACATCCGCGTAATTCACTTTTAACTTTGCAGAAAATGTTTGGAATTCGATCCGTTTGTCTTTTAGATTTTGCAATTCATTTCTTGCCGAATCCAAAAGAGATGAATCCATCAAGCCTCCCTCACTCAGGATAGAATCCGCCACCGGAAAATTGGATTTAAATTTTTTTGAACTGCTGCAACTATAAAAAAATAGCATACTCACGAGTATCAATACATGTATTATCCGGGAATGATTCATCTTTTTTTTTAAAAATTATTTGTGGCCGGTATGTCCAAAGCCACCTTCGTTTCTTATAGTAGCTTCCAACTCGGTAACTTGTTGCAAGGTGGTTTTTTGCACTTTGCTAAAAACCATTTGTGCGATTCGGTCGCCATTTTGGACGATATGCTCCTCACGGGAAAGATTGATCAGGATTACTTTTAATTCTCCTCTGTAATCACTGTCAACAGTACCGGGCGAATTTAGACAGGTTAACCCATGTTTGATAGCGAGGCCACTTCTTGGACGAACCTGCGCTTCGTATCCATCGGGAATTTCAATGAACAAACCTGTGGGAATCAATCTTCTTTCCAGGGATTGAAGCGTTACGGGCTCGCTAAGGTCTGCACGCAAATCCATTCCGGCAGAGCCGGGTGTAGCATAATCCGGAAGTTCATTTTTCGATTTGTTGATAATTTTTACGGTGATTTCATTCATATTTTCGGGCTGATTTTTATTGATTGTTTTGAAGATCCTCTTCTTCTTGTTTTACAAAAATTAATACAGTGGCATAAGCCGCGATTCCTTCTTCACGACCCACAAAACCCATTTTCTCAGAAGTGGTGGCTTTTATGGAAACCGCGCTTATATCGATCCACAAAATTTGGGAAATAATTTCACGCATTTGTGGAATGTGTGGTTTCAATTTTGGAAGTTCCAGGCTGACAGTAGAATCGATATTGCCAATAGAATATCCTTCGGCTTTCAGCAGATCCGCCGTTCTCTTTAGCAGTATTTTACTATCAATGTCTTTGTAATTCCCGTCCGTATCCGGAAAGTGAACGCCAATATCTCCCAGGCAGGCAGCGCCAAGAAGGGCGTCGCATATCGCATGGATCAACACATCTGCGTCGCTATGGCCGAGTGCTCCTTTGTGATGTTCCAATTTTATTCCACCAATCCACAATTCCCTGCCTGGTACAAGCTGGTGAAAATCGATTCCAAATCCGGTTCTGAAGGGTAATGATTGCATGATTTGATTGAATAAAAAGGTAAAATAGGATTCTTATAAAGCGACGAAGTTAATTCATAAAAAAAACGCCTCAAAAGAGAGGCGTTAAATATTTTAGAAATGAACGGTTTAATTGCTTATCTGTGTTGATTTATCCAGGTTAAACAGTAAGCTGAAACGCAACGTGTTTGACAATGGGTTCCTGTTTATACCACTACCGGAAGGAATCAGGTAGGAAAAATTAATTCCAAACTTATTATAATTCAGGCCTGCACCCAGGGTAAAATATTTACGATCGCCCTTTGTTGGAGCTTCGTAAAAATATCCAGCTCTGAATAAAAACTGATCCATATAATTAAATTCAGCTCCGGCGGAAATCTGAAATTCTTTTAATTCTTCCGAAAATCCTCCCGGTGCATCACCAAATGAGCTGAACCAACTACCAACAACACCCTTGCTGTGATAATCTATCAGGCCCTGCTGATCTCCTAATGCCGGAGGTGTAGGAACTAATAATTTATTTACATCCAGTCCGAAAGTGATCTTACTTGTTTCATCAAAAACGTTTACATAAGCAACGCCCAGTCCAAGATTCGCAGGAATAAAATCTTTTTCAGCCGCGTTGTTCGTGTAGGAAATCTTAGATCCTAAATTAGATAAAGTAGCTCCCCAGTTGATTCCTGAAACATCTCCTGCTTCAGATCCATCATAATAAACAGAAAGATCACCTGCTACGGCAACACCTGCTTTATAGGATGATCCGGTGGAGGATTGACCGCTCGCAAGGTTGGAATTGATATATCTTAATGCAATGCCGATTCCTAATTTCTCCGATAGTTTCCTGGAATATCCGGCATCTACCGCAAATTCTCTTGGACGGTATGTTTCAAGATCATTTCCTAAATTATCTGTGAATTGAATGTTTCCCAGACTAAAATATCTTAATGAACCGGAAATAGCCTGTTCATCATCTAACTGATAATATCCGGCTCCGGAAATAAGATACACATCATTCAAATCCAATCCTTTTAACCAGGGAGTATATGTAAAAGCGACCTCTGATTTATTTTTTGAGAAAGGTACTTTGGAAAGATTCCAAAAAATGGCATTCGCGTCTGGTAAAGTCGCAATACCTACATCCCCCATACCGCCCGCACGCGCATCAGGTGAGATCCTTAAAAAAGGAACAGCTGTGGTCACTACATTGATTCGTTGTGCCTCATTTTGAGCGTTTGCGTAGAAGCTACATCCAATCAGCATTAATAATGCCGTCAACTTTAAACTGACTTTTTTCATGTATTCGTTGTTTTTTTAATTTCACTTGAATTCTGCGCATTAAACCACCTGCTAAAATAAGGATAATTTAATTGGACGCCTCCTTCATGTACCTGTGTGTTTTATTTTTTTTTACACCACCTGACCCGGCTTAATTCTATACACGATGAGTTTTCATCATAGAAAAAGCTGTTACAAGTTGTTTTAATAAATCTTTTAGGTATAACTAAATTATAAGGATAGTATTTTTGGGATTTGTAAAAATAAAAAAAATATTGGGTTGGCAAACTTAAATCAAAATAATTACTTTTTGAACCGGGAATAATTTTAAGATAACATTTATTACGACCATATTTTTTTCTTATGCAATCAACGGGCTTTGGGACTGATTTATTGCGTTGATCTACAAATAGAAACAGTTTTCTAAAGAGATGATGATACGGAATTTCTTTTACGTGTGAAGTTTGATTCTAATAATAGCAGGTATAAATTAAAAATGCAAATATAATTAACAGAACAGAAATTTTAGTATGTTTAAGATTCAAAAAAAAACAAATTCATTTGCCTTTTTTTTAACCTGGAATGTCTAATGATGTTTTTATTTTTTTTTAATACCTCTTTATATATGTGAAGGCTTTGTAAAAGTTCAGGGATTCCCCTTCCATTTTAGATTTTAATGATAAATTTAAACCAAATAAAGTATTTATATTCGCATTATAAAGGAACCGCTTTCACAATAAGAACGAAAACCCTTCGTTATTTAATCTGCAAAACGAATGTACATGTTAAAACAAATTTCAGCTGTAAAGCTAACAATCATAATTCTGGCAGCTTCTTTTGCCTTTGCTTCGTGTAAGAACGGGGGAAATATATTTAGCAAGAAAAAAGATCAATCTTCTGTAACCGGATGGAATTACGATGATAAGGACTTCGGTAATTTTCATGTGCTCAAAGCCAAAGAGATGAAGGCCGGCCCCGGGCTTGTATTTGTACAGGGCGGAACATTTGTAATGGGAGCTAAAGAAGATGATGTTATGAGCGATTGGAATAATGTTCCGCGTCGTGTAAGTGTCAATTCATTCTATATAGATGAAACAGAAGTAGCGAATGTTCATTATCGTGAATATTTGTATTGGCTTGCTAACACATTTGATAATGATACCGCTATTATGAAAATGGCCCTTCCTGATACACTTGTATGGAGAAGTGAACTTGCCTATAATGAGCCTTATGTCGAATATTATTTCCGGTATCCTGCCTATAATTACTATCCTGTAGTAGGTGTAACCTGGGAACAGGCTCATGATTTTTGCGTTTGGAGAACAGATAGGGTGAATGAGAAAATCCTGATCGACAAAGGATATTTAAACAAAAAAGCTCCTTTAGCTGCCATGAGAGGTGGTGAAGGTGAACAAACTTTTAATACAGACACCTATTTGTTAGATCCTGAAATGATCAATAATAAGCAAGCACCTAAAAAAGGTGGTCTTAAAGATGTAAGCGGCAGAGCAAGAAAAGTGGTTTCGTTTGAAGATGGTATTTTACTACCCGGTTACCGCTTGCCCACAGAAGCAGAGTGGGAATACGCCGCTTATGGTTTGATAGCACAGAATCCTAAAACACGTACAAAGGAAAAAAATCATGGTGAAGAATTATTTTCGAACCAGCAGGTTTATTCCTGGAGCAATAATGTGAACGGATTGCGTGACAACCGTCGTGGAAGCTGGCAGGGACAATTCCTGGCAAACTTCAAGCGTGGAAATGGTGACGTAATGGGTGTTGCAGGTGGATTGAATGACCGTGCAGCAATACCGGGTCCGATTAAATCCTTCTATCCGAACGGATTTGGATTATATAACATGAGCGGTAACGTAAGTGAGTGGGTTGGAGACGTTTATCGTCCTATGAACTCTATGGATGTGGATGATGTGAATCCGTATCGTGGTAATAAGTTTACCAAATTTTACAAAACAGATGATGGTGAATATGAAAGAGATACTTTAGGTCGTTTGAAAAAAGAAGTGGTTACAGATCAAGAAGCATCTACCCGCAGGAACTACCAGAAAGGGGACGTTATTAACTACCTTGATGGTGACTCTATTTCAAATGTAACGTATGGTTATGGTGTGACAAGTTTGGTAAGTGATAAATCCCGTGTTATTAAAGGTGGAAGTTGGAACGACATGCCTTACTGGTTGTCACCGGGATCGCGCCGTTATATGGAGCAGGACCAGGCAAGTAGCACCGTTGGTTTCAGATGCGCTATGACAAGATTAGGTAGTCCTGAAGGAAACGGATTGAAAGAAGGAAATATCTTTGGAAAAAGAAAGCAGAATAAAAAGAAAAGAAATTAGATTTTAAGTTTAATAATAATTAAGACCTCCTGCCTGAAAAGTGGGAGGTTTTTTTTAGAGATGATTGATTTAAAGATTGATAGCGAATAGTATGGCAAGTGGTGAAATTAAATTTGGTTTTATATTTAAGGAATCTTTTTTATAAATGGCCTGTTATGTCCGTTTTTAAATGTTCAAGACGCTAAATTTGCAGACAGTTTCAAAAAAATGATTATTAACGATGTTTGAGTTTCATGCGGATAGGAAAAGGTATTTCGAAATGCAGATAGAAAATGCTGAGAAATACGTACTTCCTTTTATTGAAAAAGAATTTGAGATCCGGGAAGGAATGCGTGTGCTTGAAATTGGCGCCGGAGAAGGTGGCGTGTTAAAGGCATTTGTGAACCATGGGTGTATAGGTGTGGCGGTAGAATTGGATAGCACCCGCGTAAGAGATGGAAAACAATGGTTGCAGGAAGATATTGAACAGGGGAAGTTATCTTTCTTTGTAAATAATATTTATGACACAGATGTTGAAAGCCTCGGCGGTTTATTTGATATCATTGTGCTGAAAGATGTGATTGAGCATATCCATGACCAGGAGCGACTGATCAATTGGCTGCATAGTTTTTTAAAACCGGGCGGTGTAATTTATTTTGGTTTTCCACCCTGGCAAATGCCTTATGGCGGACATCAGCAAATGTGTGAGCATGTTCTTTCGAAAGTGCCCTATTTTCATTTATTGCCGGTACCATTCTATAGAGGCCTCTTGAAATTATTCAAAGAACATCCCGCTACGATTGAAAACTTATTGGAAGTAAAAGAAACAGGTATTTCCATTGAACGGTTTGAGAAAATAATCCGGAAAACACATTTTAAAACACTGGATAAAAAGCATTATGCCATCAACCCGATTTATCAATACAAATTTGGCTGGAAACCCCGCGAACAAAGCTCTCTTATACAAGCGCTGCCGTATGTACGGAATTATCTCACCACATGTGTGTATTATTTGGTTTCGGAGGATGTGTAGGTATCAGGTTTCAGGTTTTAGGTATCAGGTTTTAGGTTGTAGGTGTTAGGTTGTAGCTTATACCTTTGTAATAATTAAAAT
>JBBSSE010000156.1:0-6464 GCA_038242375.1 Chitinophagales bacterium | reverse complement strand
TCAAATAATAAAAATGGACCTGTTAAACACTTTTAAAAGACAACAGTTGCAGAACCTGATTTACTCTTATGATCAAGTTCATAATTTCTATCTTTGCTTCTTAAAACCACACTAAAATGTCATTATTTAATTTATCTCTGCCTGTGGCCATCGGATGTGACCATGCGGGATTTGAATTCAAGGAATGTATTCTCTCTTTTCTTGACGGTAAAAACATTTCTTACACAGACTTTGGGACTTTCTCTACCGATTCCGTGGACTATCCTGATTTTGCACACCCTGTAGCCTCGGAAGTAGAAAACAAAACAGCCGCTTTTGGAATATTAATTTGTGGCAGCGCCAATGGTGTCGCTATCACGGCAAATAAACACCAGGGTATTCGCGCGGCCATCTGTTGGGGAGAGGAACTTGCTGAACTGGCACGTAAGCACAATGATGCAAATGTCGTTTGCATACCCGCCCGGTTCATCAGGGAAAAAGATGCTGAAAAAATAGTCGATATTTTTATAAATACTGAATTTGAAGGAGGCAGGCACGAAAATCGCGTGAATAAAATGGCCTGCAGTTAATCAATACATAAGCGGTAATTTATTGACTCATAACTCCTCTATTTTTACAACAACTATTTACACAATTCTGTTCTGCCTTCGGCGGTAACAACCATCTATTAACCAAACCAAAAATAATCTGAAATGAAGAATGTTTTTCTTGCTGTATTTACTTTTTTTGTTTTTGCGGGCAACTCCTATGCACAGGATGACGCGATCAAATACGCGAAGGCTATTACTGAAGCCAATCTACTGAAACAATTAAAAATTATCGCTTCTGCTGATATGGAAGGCCGTGAAACAGGTACACCAGGAATAAGAATGGCGGCTTCTTATATTGAAAGCCAGTTTAAAGAATTTGGACTAAAATACTCCGAAAAAGTAAACGGCTATCAGCAGTTTTATCCCTTACACCAGGATAATCTTACACCGGGAGTTTTTAAAATCGGCGATCATGAATTAGTATATGGTAAGGATTATATTCTACAGCCAGGTACTGCAAATGCACCTTCTATAAAATCCGCTCCGTTGGAATTTGTAGGATACGGAATCGATGAAACAAACTATAATGATTACAAAGGAAAAAATTTAAAAGGAAAGATCGCTGTCATGATTTCCGGAGAACCAAAATCAGGAGATAAATACCTGGTAAGCGGCACAGACAGACCTTCCAGATGGGGATTTAGCACACCAATGAAAGTGGAAGCAGCCAAAGAAAAAGGTGCTATTGCTGTTATTTTAATTAATACAAATTGGGATGCTATTCCGGCAAGAATGGCTGAATCGTCTTTAAAAACAGGTGTTTTCTATCCACGCCCTGGTGATAAAATTGCGACCGCAACCTTATCAAAAAATCAATTGCAAAATATTTTTGGAGAAAAAGAAGCTGTTGCTATTACAGAAGCTTACACGAACAAGACTGCCCTGAACAATTTAAAGATCTCTACTAAAAATACAGGCCAATTATCCTATAATGTAAAAACAAATGTGATTGGAGCCACAAACGTGATTGGTTATATAGAAGGAACAGACAAGAAAGATGAATACGTTTTTATTACTGCTCACTATGACCATTTAGGCAAACGCGGAGATGTAATCTTTTACGGCGCTGATGATGACGGAAGTGGAACGGTAAGTTTAATGGAAATGGCCAGAGCCTTTTCATTAGCTAAAAAAGATGGCAAAGGTCCAAGAAGAACGATTGTATTTATGACCGTAAGCGGAGAAGAAAAAGGGCTTTGGGGATCGGAATACTATTCTGATCATCCGGTATTCCCATTGGATAAAACCTCGGTTGATTTGAATATTGACATGATTGGCCGCCTTGATCCGGGAAGAACCCATGGTGATAGCATGAATTATGTGTACATCGTAGGTGATGACAAATTAAGCAGTGATCTGAAACCCATCAGCATCGCGGCAAACGATAAATTCACCAAGCTGGAATTGGATTATAAGTTTAATGATCCTGCAGATAAAGAGAGAATTTATTTCCGCAGTGACCACTACAATTTTGCCCGCAAAGGAGTTCCCATCATTTTCTATTTTGATGGTATCCATGTAGATTATCACAAACCAACTGATACCTGGGATAAGATCAATTATGATGTGATGGAAAAAAGAGCACAACTTGTTTTCATGACCGCCTGGGAAATGGCTAACAGAGATGCGATGCTTAAAAGAGATATTCCTCTGCCTGCAGAAACAAGATAAGTGTACGGAGAATTTATTAATTTATTAAAAATCCCTTCTTCAAATCATTCTGGATTTGCAGAAGGGACTTTTTTTAGTTAGAAGTTCCGTAGCTCAGATCCGTACCAGAGGTCAGACCTGTTCGTTGAATAGGGCAATTGAATAGGTAATTGAATAGGTAATTGAATAGGGCTTCACCCTATTTTGGTATATTACGCCCCTTCAGGGCTTGTGATTCGGCAGATTATTCTCTGTAAAATTTTAGCAAGTTGCATCCTGCGCTTTGAGAAAACATCTTTAAAAAATATCTTATTCTAGCGAGGCTTTATATGACTGAATTTGATTCAACAAAGAGGTTTTGAAATTAGTTTTTGATTTCTAAAGATTCATACTTTACCCTTAAATCACTGCTGCAGCCTGTGTTTTTAGAAAATATCTTCGTCTAAAAAGTAAAATAAAAGTTCAGAGCTTCAGGCTCAACGTGAAACATTCAACGCGAAGCATTCAACCTAAAACCTGATACCTGAAACCTGACACCTGATACCTGATACCTCATTTCCTACTCACTCCCGGCACTACCGGCAAACTCTCATTTCCGCTTTCATTCACAGACTGCACAGCAAAGAAATAATTGTCTTTGGAATAAGGTAAAGTCATGGTTGTTTCTTTTGTAAATAATTTCTTTTGCCAGACAGGGCTGGTTGTTTCCCGCATTAGAATATAATACCCCGTAGCCTTTCCTGCTTTTGGAGCATCCCAGGAAAGAAGCGTGCTATTGCTTAATCCTTTCATGGTGATCTTCACTTCTGCCGGCATCGGTGGCGCTTTAGCAAGATTTGCCAGGTTCGACAGATTCATGGCAGTATTCTTTCTCAAATATTCGAAATCAATATGCTCCGGAAGATCTCCATATTGAATTCCATTTTCCAACCGCACATCCTGATGCTGACGGGTAAAATTTTCATTCATTTCTGTAAACCTTACTGCAGCAAATCCATTTTGCAGAAAGGGCAAATGATCGCCTCCTCTTAAAAACCTGTCGGAACGGTAAACCATCACTACTTCTAGGTTATCTACATAGCGTTCGCCAATCTCTTTTACATAGCGTGCCAATTGCCTGGATTTCCCATCATTTTCCAATCCAAGAGAACGGATCATGGCAATATTTTTCTCTGTTTCATAGGCAGGAATTCCTTCGCTGAACACACGCAATTTTGTATTGTTGATGATATTGGTTTCATTGCTGTTATTACTTCCTATAATATCATTATTCAACATGGCTTCTACATTCCAATTTTGAGTTTTTGCTTTCTGCGCTAAAAAATTAGCTCCTAATAAACCTTGCTCCTCCCCGCTTACGGCTACAAAAATGATGGTTGCGGGAAAAGAATGCGAGCTCATGATCCTGGCGCACTCTATCACGGCGGCAGTTCCGCTGGCATCATCATTGGCTCCGGGCGCATCACCTGTTCGGTCCATTACATTTGTACGCATATTATCCAGGTGACCACTGATAATAAATATGCGGTCATCATTGGGATCTGTTCCTTTTAAAGTGGCCATCACATTACCTAAAACGAATGGCATATCTATTCTTTTTCCATCAGGCTGGAGAGTGGTTGTATCAATCATTGCGGTCATTCTTCCGCCGGAGGTTTTAGCAAATTCATTGAATTTTTTTAATACCCAATTTCGCGCGGCACCTATTCCCCGTTTGGGATCTGTCTGGGTGCTCAAAGTATTTCTTGTTCCAAAACCAACAAGTGTATGAATATACATTTTCAACGAATCCGCGGAAACTTCGGATACCATTTTTGCAATCTCCGGATCACGATGGATGATCGATTGGGAATACATTTTATGGGAGGTGAACAATAACGCAATTAGAAAAACCTTTCTCATTTTTTTTAGTTTAAGGATGAATGAATGGCAAAAAGGAATCAGAAAGAATGTCTCTTAAAAATAAACTGATTTTTAATAAGGGAAAGGGAAATTATTTGCACGGTAAGATTTTAGGATGTTTTATCAATATCTTTTTCTTTAAGGGAAAATAAAATTCCATTGGAATGTTCTTAACCATTTCGAAACATCCCCATCATTTTTTAAAATGGTACTTTTGCACCAAAAAAAATATACCATGAGCAAAGGACCTGTTTCACAATTTATAGAACATCATTATCGTCATTTTAATGCTGCCGCGTTGATGGATGCCGCAAAAGGCTATGTCACTCATTTGGATGAAGGCGGCAAAATGTTGATTTCTCTTGCCGGGGCTATGAGCACAGCGGAATTAGGTATTTCATTGGCAGAAATGATCCGCCAGGATAAAGTAGCTATGATCAGTTGCACAGGAGCTAACCTGGAAGAAGATTTGATGAACCTTGTAGCACACAGCCATTATAAAAGAGTTCCTAATTACCGCGATTTAAGTCCGCAGGATGAGTGGGAATTATTGGAAAATCATTACAACAGGGTAACCGATACCTGCATTCCGGAAGAAGAAGCTTTCCGTGTATTGCAACAATATATTCATACCATTTGGAAAGATGCTGAAACAGCCGGTGAGCGCTATTTCCCGCATGAATTTATGTACAAAATGATTAACAGTGGTGTATTAAAAGAACACTATGATATTGATCCAAAAAATAGCTGGATGCTGGCCGCAGCGGAAAAAAACATTCCTATTGTAGTTCCGGGTTGGGAAGACAGCACCATGGGAAATATTTTTGCTTCTTATGTAGTAAAAGGAGAATTGAAATCCAGCACCGTTAAGAGCGGCATAGAATATATGGTTCAGTTAACAGAATGGTACCGAGAACTTTCTACCGGAAAAGGATTGGGTTTCTTTCAGATTGGTGGTGGTATCGCGGGTGATTTCCCGATTTGCGTTGTACCCATGATGTACCAGGATCTTGAGTGGAAAGATGTTCCTTTCTGGAGTTATTTCTGCCAGATTTCTGATTCTACAACCTCTTACGGATCCTATTCAGGCGCTGTTCCAAATGAAAAAATTACCTGGGGCAAACTGGATATACACACGCCTAAATTTATTGTAGAAAGTGATGCGACCATTGTTGCGCCATTAATTTTTGCCTGGATCTTAGGACTGTAATTCACGATTTAGAAAAAATATTCCCTGAAACTCCCGGAGCTTTTTTTAAGGCAGGATTTCAGATTAACCCTGGTTGGTGGGGGACACCAACCAGGCTGCCACCGTGGATTGTGTCCCACCGTCCACTTCCTACGTGGCAAAGCGTCATTCTGAAATGCTCCTTTTTTAAGACAGGATTTCAGGGATTTTAAATAAATAACAGATTTATTTTTGAAATGGTTACAAAGAAAAACTTTTCACCACAACAGGCAGCGCTTGTTTCTTCTGTACCAATTGCCCTGCTTGCGAGCCTGGCAGTGTATGGTTACAGCGATCTCTGGCTGCCCTCTGTTATTTTTTTCTGCCTGCTTACTCTTGTGGCATACCTCATTATTTTCTATACCGTAAAGCGTTTCATTTACCGGAAATTAAAGCTCATTTACAAACTCATTTACCAGACAAAAGCAAGTAAGAAAGAAGAGTTTTATTTTAAAAGTATCCTTCCCCAAAAAACGATTCAGGAAGTAGATACAGACGTAGAGGAGTGGGCCATACATCATAAGGCAGAGTTGGAAATTTTAAAGGAAAATGAAGTTTTCCGAAAGGAATTCCTGCTCAACCTTTCACATGAATTAAAGACACCCATTTTTGCCATTCAAGGGTATATCGACACCCTGTTGAATGGGGCAATGGATAATTCCGAAGTGAATAAACGGTTTTTGAGCAATGCGTATAAGAACGCCGATCGATTAGTGAATCTCGTGGATGACCTGGATGAAATAACCAAGCTGGAAAGTGGTGAACTAAAATTACAGAAAGAGCCCTTTATCATCCAGGAACTTTTCAAAGAAGTGTGTGAATCCCTCTCCATAAAAGCAGACGAAAAGAAAATAAAATGTTTTATTAAAAGTGGCTGCGAAGCTCCTCTATCCGTGTATGCCGACAAAGAAAAAATACGGCAGGTGCTGATCAATCTCGTTGATAATGCCATTAAATACGGAAAACAACATGGTACCATAGAAGGAAGCGCTTATAAAATAGATGGCAAAAAAATTTTGGTGGAAATCAGCGACAATGGCTATGGCATCGCTGAAGAATTTTTACCCCGGGTCTTCGAACGTTTTTTCCGGACC
>JBBSSE010000155.1:0-6487 GCA_038242375.1 Chitinophagales bacterium | reverse complement strand
TCATCAAAGAGTTCAAATTTTTCACTTGACATAATTATTAAATTTATTTAATTTATTGTTAGATTTACATGAACAGGAAGAATTGTACCAATTTTGTCAAACAGCTTAAAATGGCAGACAAAGTACTGTATGGCAGTTGTAAATGAATAATAACAGCCAAAATTTCATTAAACTCTTTACATTTTTAATCCTGAATTCCTTTTTCCTACATGCATTCAGGACTGCCCGCTTGATTATTATTTCCGGAAAAACACCGTGCATTTATTAAGAAAGATATTTTCAGGGATGAATGAACAATATGCAAATTGACATTAAATAAAGTGCATTCTTTTAAATACCTTCCGGTTTCTCAACACGCCATTTTTCTTCAAGTGCCTTTCTGTCGCTGTCAGGAAGTTTAGGAGAATCATAATGTCCGTTTAAAGATTTCTGCCGGAAGGCTTCATATAAAGTAACAGCACAGGCTACAGAAATATTCAACGACTTTATAATACCTACCTGCGGAATGATAAAATCTCCATCAGAATATTTTCGCACATGATCACTCACACCAAGGGTTTCATTTCCAAACACAAGTGCAATGGAATCTGATAAATCCATTGAATACAACTCATTGGCTGATTCAGTCAGATGACTGGTATAAATTTTTTGATACTTCTTTCTAACTTCCTCAAAACAAGTTTCAGCATCTGTAAATTGATGCATCGTAAGCCACTCAGCTGCGGTGGATGAACTCTTATACCCCCATTTTTTATGTGGAGGAATGCGATCGTTTAATATATAAATCTCCTGGATTCCGATAGCATCGCAAGTACGCATAACAGCAGAAACATTATGTGGATCGAAAACATTTTCCAACACGACTGTAAGATCGGGTTGACGTTTATTCAGGACAGAAGTTAGTCTTTTGTAACGGGCAGGAGTCATGGGAAATAATATATTTGAAAAACAATTCAGAGGTTTTTTTAAAACAACTAAATCTAATAATGCGGGCAAATGTAGGTATAATTCAAATTAATGACTGAGCGGGTGCATCTCAAAATGTCGCAGATGGGTGGAGACACCAACCTGGTCACACCACCGTGGGAGGTTTCCCACCGCCCACTTCCAACGGGACGATGCGTTATTCTCTAATGCGCCCGACGGAGCATAGGAGGAATAAGTTTACACTATGGATATGACTTTAATCTTCAAAATTATTTGTTTAAGATTTCCTGCATCAAATCATATAATGATATGGCTTCAATATTTTCTATAAGAGTAAAACGGTCTTTCCCGGAATAAACAACAAAACGTTTGTCGGGTTTCACATCTCGGGATGCAATATGAAAACCTTTAGACAGGGTGGGTACTGAGCTTCGTTTTATTTCAATAATCCATTTTTCGCTTGCAGAAAACTCCAGAATCAAATCTATTTCTGCGCCATCGGCTGTACGGTAATAAAACGGAAAAGTTCCCTGTGGAACAACGGACATAATATTTTCAATTACAAATCCCTCCCAACTTCCACCAACTACCGGGTGCCCAAGCAGGTCATTATAGTTCGGAATATTAAGTAATGCATGGGTAATTCCGCTATCTCTTACATATACTTTAGGTGACCGCACCAGACGTTTTACAATATTGAACGTCCAGGGCTGCAAACGCCTTACAAGTAGCAAGTCCGTCATCAAATCAAGATAGCGGCTTACAGTCACACTGGATACTTCGAGATTTCTGGCAAGTTGGGAAGCGTTTAATACCGCACCATGGTTATGCGCCAACATTGTCCAGAAGCGTTCAAGAGTTTGAGCCGGAATTCTGGGACCTAATTGTGGTATATCCCGCTCGAGGTACGTTTTTATAAAAACGCGTCGCCAGTTCAAACTATTTAAATCCGAATCAGAGAGCAAACTTTCGGGAAATCCTCCTCTCAACCATAGTTGATTCTGTTTTCCGGAATCAATACCGGCAAATTCCAATTGATCAATTCCATGAAGTTCGAGGTAAGCAATACGTCCTGCGAGAGATTCACTTGATTGTTTCAAAAGATCAATTGATGCAGACCCCAGAAATAAAAACTGTCCTGTTTTATTTCCTCTCCTTCTTTCTTTATCAATAATTCCTCTCAATGGTGCAAATACTTCGGGCATGAGCTGTACCTCATCGAGAATGATCAGTTTATCCCTGTTTTCTAAATGAAATGTAACAATCCCGGACCTTTTCAAGGTCAAGATTATTCTCAAGATCAAGATATTCACAAGGAAAGGATTCACCGATATCCAGTGCCAGGGTTGTTTTCCCGACCTGCCTCGGGCCCATTAAAGCAACAGCTGAACTTCTTTTAAGTGCTTCTATTACATTAACTTCAAGTCTCCTTTTGATCATCGATAAAATTTAATATGGAGTATCAAATATACAGGGAAGCTTAAACAACCCCGTAAATTTAATATTCCATGTTAGATTTACGGGGTTGATTGGTTATAACATCTCAAATTATTGAGATTTGTACCAAATTAAAAGGCTGATTTCATTTTAATTGAAATCAGCCTTTTAAAAAAATTGAGAATAATATTATTGTGGACTTAGATATTGCGCATAAGCATATCCTTCCACACCATCATTTGTTCTAATCAACCACCACTGGTCGTTTGGCTTACTCAATAAAGTAACTGTAGAACCGTGGGCTGCTTTTCCGGCAACTGGCTGATCTGTACCCGGACCTTTACGAACATTCAAATTGGTACTATCAGTCGTCACCTTAGCTTTTGTACCAGTTCCGGCTGCTACATTTACATCCAGAATTAAATCACCACCGCGAAAATCAGGGTCAATTTCTCCGTAGATTTTCCATAATTTATCTTTGACTTCTCCACTGGGAGCTTCTCCGTTTATATGAAGCACATTTCCTTCTTCACTCACCTGGAGATTACTAACACCCGCAGCAGTTGCGGAATCAATGATTTCTTTATATTTTTCTTGCAATCCCATTGTTTAATTATTTTAAGGTTAACTGATTGTTGATTTTCCCAGGGTTCAATGAATTCAGGCTCTGCATTAATTTAGGCAAATCTGAACGGTTCAAAGTTCCGGTCAAAGTGATCTCACCATTATTCACGGTGGCATTCACTCCTGGAAAATCCTTTGTCGCATCCATAACTCCCTTGTCTAAACCACCTTCAGAAACCGGAGGGGCCATGGGCGGCGGCGGCGGGGCCATAACAGTTGTATTATTTACTACAGACTTTACACCTTTTACATCTTTAGCTGCTTTTTCTGCTTCAGTTCTTGCGGCTTCATCCTGAAGTTGTCCGGATAAAGTGGCTACACCTTTGTCCACAGTTGCAGTTGCGCCAGACAATTCAGGGGTTGCAGCAAATTTCTCTGTAATCTTTGATTGTACGTCCGAATCTTTCGGCGAACAACTAAAAAATAAGATGGATGCCGAAAGAAAAACGGCCAGAAATGTTTTCGTCAATTTCATTTTATTAGTTTTTAAAGTGATAATGAATGAAATCTATAACAAAAATGCTTCCAAAGAAAAAAGTTCCAATAAAAAGTCAGGAAGGCAAAAGAAAATGGAAATTTCTGTTTAAATAATAGAGATTATATTATAAACAACCTAATATTCCTCCATCAACGGGCAAATTAATTCCCGTAATGTAGGCAGCAGCGGGAGAACTTAAGAAAGCCACCGCGGCACCAAAGAGTTCCGGATGTCCTATTTCATGAAGCGGTATCTGAGCTTTTATTTTTTCTTCTACCTTTTGCTCCTCAATGCCGGCAGAAGCCGCTGTATTTTTAAGGATGGATTCGTACCGTGCAGTACGGGTATAACCAGGCAAAACATTATTTACTGTGATCCCGAATTCTCCTAATTCATTGGCGAGTGTTTTCGACCAGGCTGCAACAGCTCCCCGAACAGTATTGGAAACTGCCAGGCCGGCGATAGGCTCTTTCACAGAAATGGAAATAATATTGATAATTCGTCCATAGCCACTTGCTTTCATAGAAGGCACCACAGATTGAACCAATAGCTGGTTGCAAATGAGGTGACTTTGGAAAGCATTCATAAATTCTTCTGGAGTAGCATCCATCGCGGAGCCACCTTTCGGTCCGCCCGTATTATTAACCAAAATATTAACCGCATTCCCCTTTTGTAAGAATTCTTTCACGACCATTTCTACCTGTTGAGGATATTGAAAATCTGCTACCAGGTACTGATGCTTTTGATTTTTGGAATGATCCAGTTTTTTCAAAACCTCTTTTAATTTTTCTTCATTCCTGGAAAGTAAAGTCACATCAGCACCTAATAAAGAAAGTTCAATAGCTGATGCCAGTCCTAATCCTTGTGTGCTGCCACAAACAAGTGCCATTTTGTTGGATAGGTTTAAATTCATATTGATAGATTTTATTTTATTCAAAATTATGCAAATGGAAGTTGTGAGTTAGACGAAAACTTGCACCATCGCCTGTAATTTCCAAATGGTTTTTTTGTGGTTAACTTTGGTAAATGGCAAAAAGGATTTACATAGATAACATCCGTAGTCAGGCAGTTTGACAAAGAGTTTTCTGCTGATACGATTCCTTTTTTCAATCCTGTAACAAACGGACAATTCATCATCATAGTTTCTGATTTATTAGAAGCAGAATTACTTCGGGCACCTGAACAAGTACGAGATTTTCTGATGACACTTCCAATTCAACAAATTGAAAATGTTCACTTAACAAAAGAGGCCGCTACACTTGCAGACCAATATATTTTGACAAAAGTTGTAGGACAAACAAGTCGCGCAGATTGCCAACATACTGCAATGGCAACACTGGTTAAAGTTGATGTACTTGTAAGTTGGAATTTTAAACACATTGTAAACCTTGACAGAATTCGTGGTTATAACGGAATTAACTATCAGTTAGGACACAACATGATAGAAATAAGAACACCAAAAGAAATTATTAATTATGACAACAAAAACGATTAACACACAACTTAACGTGGTTAAAGACTTGAGAAAAATTCGTGATCAAATCAGCATTGAAATCAAAGACATGACCTTTGAAGAAGAAAGAGTCTATTTGGACAAATTACTTGCTCAAAAAGAAAAGTCTTCGCCTAAAAAAAGTATTGCTTCAAGTGGAGTTAACGAATGAACAATGGGCTATAGCTCGCAATCAGCAACTGGTAGATCCGATTAACAAAGCCAGGCAAAAGCTCTTATTTTCATATTTCAATTATTATTGAGCTATAATTCCGGGCTGGAGATTGGTGGAATTCACCACCTGCAGATATACTTAACGTTATGCACAATAATTGCCTTGCAGCTCAATCATCATTAGCCAGTTTGAAAATTTCATTGACTGTAATTTAAAATACTTCAGATATTTTTATTAAAAGTACAGTGGAAGAAACATAACTTCCTGCTTCTAAAAAAACAGCTTAAATAATTGAAACTTTGACCCTAACTTTAGGGTGACTGCTTTTTGTATCGAATCAATTCATTCAATACAAAGTTATCGCTTTGATTTTTGATGAAATTTGTCACAACAGAACCTTCAATTATTTAAAATTAAGCTGCAATAAAATGGAGAAAAATACAGACGTGATTATTATTGGTGGAGGACTTGCGGGGCTTGTAGCAGCAAATGAAATCATTGAAAAAGGGAAGCGTGTAATTATTGTAGACCAGGAACCCGCGCAAAGTTTAGGTGGGCAGGCATTCTGGTCTTTCGGCGGTTTGTTTTTAGTAAATTCTCCTCTACAAAGAAGATTAGGAATTAAAGACAGTTATGAATTAGCCCTGGCTGATTGGATGGGCACTGCGGGCTTTGATCGGAAGGAAGATTATTGGCCACGAAAATGGGCGGAAGCCTATGTTGGTTTTGCCGCCGGAGAAAAATATTCGTGGCTGCGAAAGAAAGGAATCCGTTTTTTTCCAATCGTGGGCTGGGCGGAAAGAGGTGGATATGGTGCGATCGGTCATGGAAATTCAGTTCCAAGATTTCACGTAACCTGGGGAACGGGTCCCGGAATTATCGCTCCTTTCGTAAATGGAGTAATCGAAGCGGAAAAAAAAGGATTACTCCAGGTAAAATACCGGCACCGGGTAAATGACTTACTTATTTCAAATGGAAAAGTAACGGGAGTTTCCGGTTCTGTCCTTGAAGAAAGTAACGTAAAAAGAGGAGAGAAAAGTCCGGAGAACATTATTGGAGATTTCACTTTAAATGCAAATGCAGTAATCATAGCCTCCGGAGGAATTGGTGCCAATCATGAATTGGTCCGGAAAAACTGGCCTTCAAGACTAGGAAAGGCACCAATCAAATTGCTTTCCGGTGTACCGGAATATGTTGATGGACGAATGCTTGCCATCGCTCAAAATGCCGGTGGAAATATTATCAATCCCGATCGCATGTGGCATTACACAGAAGGAATAAAAAACTGGGATCCAATCTGGAAAGATCACGGAATCAGAATTCTACCGGGCCCGTCCTCTATGTGGTTTGATGC
>JBBSSE010000154.1:0-6491 GCA_038242375.1 Chitinophagales bacterium | reverse complement strand
TTCCAGCATTTCAACCGCGTCGTTTTGCATATCTATGCGCATTTTCTTTTCATTGTCTTTTAATCCCGCATCGAAATCAATGACATTTATACCCCACTTATCCTTTTTATCTTTATTAATGGTCATTTTATTTTCGTGGTAAGGTAATATTTCACCAAAACCACCAATACCCATGGACCATGGACCCGGTTCACTTAGGGCATCTTTAAACTCTCCTCCAATATTTAATTCCGCTATCTCCCTGCTCCAACCCTGCCTGCTGGCGCTTCCCTGGTAGCCAAAACCACGCTGATAATCCCGTTTATCCCCGAAGATGTTCCGGAACCTGGGTATATAAATACCATTCGGTCTTTTTCCGTAATAATATTTATCCTCATAACCATCTACACTACCCGAAGCGCCCACTCCAAGATGGTGATCCATTATATTATGGCCCAGTTCACCGCTGCTGCTACCCAAGCCTTCCGGCCATATATCTGTGGCAGAATTCATGAGTATCCTGGTGCTGTTAAAGGTAGAAGCATTTAAAAAGATAACCTTGGCATTATACTGCATCGTTTGATTTGTTTCCGCATCCAAAACCTCCACTCCCGTTGCTTTTTTTGTATCCTTATCGTATAATATTTTGGTCACAATGGACCATGGTCTAACGGTTAAATTACCGGTAGCCATAGCAGCGGGCAAAGTTGAAGATTGGGTGCTAAAATAGCCACCAAACGGGCAACCTAACCAGCATTTATTTCTATACTGGCAATTCACCCTGTTCTGAATCGGTTGGGTAATATTGGCCACCCGGCCGATGATCATGCTGCGTTTATTTTCGAAATGTTGCTTAATTCGTTTTGCCACATCTTTCTCTACACAATTCATGTCCATTGCTGGCTGAAAATAACTATCCGGTAGATGAGGTAAATTCTCAACCGATCCGCTTATGCCGGCAAACTTTTCCACGTAAGTATACCAATCTTCAATATCCTTGTAGCGCACAGGCCAATCGATAGCAATCCCATCCCGGGCATTTTCGGTAAACTCATGGTCACTCCAGCGATATGTTTGTCGGCCCCATAACAATGACCTGCCGCCTACCTGGTAACCTCTGAACCAATCGAAGCGTTGTGTTTCTGTGTAGGGAGAATCTTTATCACTTGCCCACCAGCCAAGGTTCATTTCATTAAGAGGATAATCCCTTTTTAGTACAGGATAATCTTCAATCATTTTCTGTGTCCTTCCGCCTCTATGTGGAAATTCCCAACTTCCTTTTGTAGCATTTACATAATCTTTTATATGCTCAATATTTTGTCCCCGTTCAAGCATAATAGTCTTTAACCCCTTCTCTGTCAATTCTTTTGCGGCCCATCCGCCTGAGATTCCGGACCCGATCACGATTGCATCATACGTGTTGTCTGCCATAAGTTTGTAAAATTTATTTTGTGGTTAATCAACCCCTTTTTTATGAAAGATTCTAAAAATTATAAATTAAATATCTCTTTTACTCAATTCCTTTAATATTGCCCTATTTAAACATCGCAAATGTGGATTGCCTCTTTTAAAGAAGCCACTTTATCGGCTGCTTTTGGCATAAATTCCTGGGCCACATATCCTTTAAACCCTGTATCCACAATAGCACGCATAATAGCCGGATAATAAAGTTCCTGCATATCGTTAATTTCATTTCTTCCCGGCACACCTCCTGTATGAAAATGACCGATATATTGCTTGTTATCCCGGATAGTCCGGATAACATCGCCCTCGTCAATTTGCATATGATAAATATCGTACAATAATTTAAAATGATCAGATCCGACCATTTTACATAATTCTACGCCCCATTTTGTATTGTCGCACATATAATCTTTGTGATCGATCTTGCTGTTTAAAAGTTCCATTATCAACGTGATACCGTTCTCTTCTGCCAGGGGCATAATTTTTTTTAATGCTACCGCGCAATTTTTCATGCCGGTTTCATCATCCATACCATTGCGGTTTCCACTGAAACAAATCACACCTTTATATCCTGCTTTTTTCATCAAGGGAATTACTTCAAGGTAATCATTTATTAGTTTAGAATGAAGTGAAGGATCGTTAAAACCTTTTGTCAGACTATTTTCTCCTGCGGTGTAGCACATTGAACTGTAAATACCATATTTCTGAAGCATAGGCCAGTCTTTTGGACCGATCAGGTCAATTGCGTTAAAACCGATTTCTTTCACTGTTTTACACAATTCTTCCAAAGACATATAACTGTATGTCCATTGACACACAGAATGATTAATATTTCCTTTCAGTTTAAATTCCGGTTTTGCTTCAAATTTTTTAGCAAAAGTTATCGTCGGTGCCGCCATAGCAGCAGTCGTTCCAAGTGCCATGACTTTAATCAATTTCCTCCGCGTATGTTTTGTTTCCATCAATCTTCATTTTTAAATGTTCAACAGGTTTTTCATTTTTATCATTAAAGAAAATAGCAAATAATATAAAGACAGCAAAGGCTATTCCCGCAGGGATGATCCAGGTCATTTCCCAATTAATGCCACCTGCTGCCGTTTTATATGTATCGGTGATAACACCTGCTATTTCAAATCCAATCAACATCCCCACACCATAAGTTGCCAGCGTAATTAATCCCTGGGCAGAACTTTTATATTTTTCTCCTGCTTTTGAATTCGTATAAATCTGACCGGCCACGAAAAAGAAATCATAACAAATCCCATGTAGCGCTATGCCAAGGATTAGCATCCAGGTTAATTCATCCGCATTACCGTAGGCAAACAATGCATAGCGGACAGCCCAGGCAAGCATCCCAATCAAAATAGTCTTTTTGAAGCCAAACCTTTTAAAGAAAAGAGGTAATAATAAAAGAAATAAAGCCTCCGACATTTGGCCGATCGTCATCATTCCCGTCGGATTTTCCATTCCTATTGCAGAAAGAAACGGATTGGCATTCTGGTAATAAAAAGCAAGTGGAATACAGATTAGGATAGAAGCGATGAAAAACAAAAGAAAGTTTTTATCTTTTAATAATTTTAAGGCATCCAGGCCAAGCATTTCAGACACTTTCACCTTCGTACCCTTTACTACTTTTGGAGGGGTTGGAGGCAGGGTAAAACTATATAATCCTAAAACGACAGAAGCAATGCCGGCAAAAAGAAAGGTATTTTTCATCATACCTGCTTTTACATTTTCGGCGGAGTCCCACATAAAAATAAAACTTATTAAAAGGCCGGCAACTATCCAACCAATCGTTCCCCAAACCCGGATGGGGGGAAATTGTTTTTCAGGATTTTCCATCTGGTTGAAGGATATGGAATTAATTAATGCGAGGGTAGGCATAAATAAAATCATATACCCAAGCACGTAAGGATAAAAATTGCTCATATCCGTTGCGAGGTACATTTGATACATCAGCACAGCACCTGCAAGGTGAAGCACGCCGAGGATTCTTTCCGCGTTAAAATACCGATCTGCGATTAATCCTATAATGAAAGGCGCAATAATAGCTCCCCAGGATTGGGTAGAAAAGGCACGGGCAGTTTCGCCACCACTTGCGCCAAGATTATTGAACAGATAATTTCCGAGTGTCACAAACCAACCACCCCAAATTAAAAATGTCAAAAACATCATGAATGAAAGTTGCAACCTGGTAGTAAGTTTCATAAAAATCATTTAGTCTTTAGTAGCAAAATAAGAATTCACTGCAAATTAGAATAGAAAATAAGTGCCGGACCATCATTCAAAAAAACTGCGCTTATTTTCCGTTAATTTAGCACAAACTTATTTTTAGCGAAAAAATTAGGAAATTTAAATGTACTAATTTTAAAACAAGATTAACGATTTAAAAAAAACTTTTTTTAGCAAGTCACCCGTTTTTTACTTTAATACTTAACCATTAAAATATAATTTAAAATGAGAAAATTGAGAATGGGAATGATTGGTGGTGGAAAAGGCGCCTTCATCGGTTCAATTCACCGCATGGCAGCAAATATGGATGGTCTTATGGAGCTTAGTTGTGGGAGTTTTAGCAGAAATCCGGAAAGATCTCAAAAATCAGGGAGTGAATTATTTCTGCCACAGAACCGCATTTATCCTTCTTATAAAGAAATGTTTGAAAAGGAAAACCTTTTACCTTCAGGTGAAAGAATGGATTTTGTAACTATTGTCACGCCAAACTATGCGCATTTTGCACCAGCAATGATGGCACTTGAAAACGGTTTTCATGTGATCATTGAAAAACCGATGACTCTGACGCTGGAGGAAGCGAAAAAATTACAACAAAAAGTAGAAGAAACCGGTTTGATCCTTTGTTTGACACATACCTATTCAGGCTATCCGATGGTGAAACAGGCCAGGCAAATGGTGACGAAAGGAAAAATAGGAAAAGTTCGGAAAATAATGGTCGAATATATCCAGGGCTGGCTTTCAGAACCTTCCGAAAAAGAAGGAAATACCCAGGCTGAATGGCGTACCGATCCAGAGAGATCGGGTATTGCAGGCGCGATGGGAGACATTGGAACGCATGCGGCTCATTTGGCAGAATACGTTTCCGGATTGAAAATAACGGCGCTTTGTGCGGATTTAAATATTGTCGTTTCTGGTAGAAGATTAGATGATGATGGCAATGTTTTATTGAAATTTGAAAATGATGTCGCCGGTACTTTAATTGCAACACAAATTGCCGCCGGGGAAGAAAATAATTTACGAATAAAGATCTATGGAGAAAAAGGCGGGTTGGAATGGCAACAACAGGAGCCAAATACATTATGGGTAAAATGGCTTCATAAATCAACAGAAATTCTTAGGGCTGGCGCTGGCAACAATACTCTCAGCAGTTTTGCCACACACAATTGCCGTACACCTGGCGGCCATCCGGAAGGATATATTGAAGCCTTTGCAAATATTTACCGCAACTTTGGTTTAACGCTCTTATCAAAAATAGAGGGAAGAATTCCAACACCTGAAATGCTGGATTTTCCTGGCGCAGAGGATGGTGTAAGAGGAATGGCTTTTATTGAAAATGTGGTCGCATCCGGAAAATCTATAGAAAAATGGACTCTATTTAAGATTTAAGGAAAAAGAGTAAAAGGCGATCAATAAAATAAAAAATATTTAAATATGAAAATATGAAAACAATAAAAGGACCCGGTGTTTTTTTAGCCCAGTTTATCAGTGATGAAGCACCATTTAATTCTTTAGAAAATATTTGCAAATGGGCCGCAGGATTGGGTTTTACCGGTTTGCAAATTCCGACATTGGACGAGCGGTTTATTGATCTTCAAAAAGCAGCGGAGAGCAAAACCTATGCGGATGAATTGAAAGGACGCATTAATGAATATGGTTTAGAAATTACGGAATTATCCACCCATCTTCAGGGACAGTTGGTAGCCGTAAATCCTGCGTATGATCTTTTGTTTGATGGATTTGCTCCGGAAAAATATCGGAACAATCCTGCAGAAAGAACCAAATGGGCCGTTCAGCAATTAAAATATGCCGCGAAAGCTTCTCAAAACTTAGGGTTAAATGCACACGCTACTTTTAGCGGTTCATTACTCTGGCATACTTTTCATCCATGGCCACAACGACCGCAGGGATTGGTAGAAGAAGGCTTTAAAGAACTTGGTAAAAGATGGCTTCCGATTTTAAATGAGTTTGATAAATGTGGTGTGGATGTATGTTATGAAATACATCCTGGTGAAGACTTATTTGATGGGGAAACTTATGAAATGTTTTTGAAGGAAGTCAACAATCATTCGCGTGCCTGCATTCTTTATGATCCTTCTCATTTTGTATTACAGTGCCTCGATTATATTCAATACATTGATTTTTATCATGAGCGCATCAAAGCATTTCATGTAAAAGATGCGGAATTTAATGCGACAGGAAAACAGGGCACTTTTGGAGGCTATCAACCCTGGCTTAAAAGAGCCGGACGCTATCGTTCACCCGGAGACGGACAGGTAGATTTTAAACGGATTTTCAGTAAACTTGCAGAGTATGGATATGATGGCTGGGCAGTAATGGAATGGGAATGTTGTATCAAAAACCAGGAAGATGGTGCGAGAGAAGGGGCCGAATTTATCCGGAAAAATATTATTAAAGTAACGGACAAAGCATTTGATGATTTTGCAGCCACCACAAAGGATGATGAGCTTAATAAGAAAATATTGGGATTAAAATAAGTAATTTTCCATTGATAAGATATTCCTGAAACAAGGTAACATCCGAAAAAAAACTCTTCAAATTCCACAATTTTGACAAATAATAATTAATTTAAATCACTAAATAGAAATCATGATCAAAAAACTAAGCTCGATTTTCATTATCCTTATTGCAATTGGATGTACTACTTCAAAATCAACTACCATGAATACAAACGACAATAAATTAAGTAAAGCCGAAACAGATGACGGCTGGCAATTACTATTTGATGGCCAATCGCCAAAAGGCTGGCATACCTATGGAAAAAGTACTGCGGGCAAAGCCTGGGTAGTGAGTGATGG
>JBBSSE010000153.1:0-6576 GCA_038242375.1 Chitinophagales bacterium | reverse complement strand
ATTAGATGCGGAGGAGCCGCCCCGCGGACATGGAACTATTCATACAGGAATTGGCTTTCCTAACGTGCGTATCGTTCCTTCGGATGAAGATTTAAAAAAGACAGCCGATCTGCTGAATGATGGAAAAAATGTTGCCATGCTGATAGGTGCAGGTGCCATGAATGCGGCCAATGAAGTGAAACAAGTAGCTGACCTTTTGGGAGCAGGTGTTGCAAAAGCGCTTCTTGGAAAAGCTGCGTTGCCGGATGACCTTCCTTACGTAACGGGAGCTATTGGTTTATTGGGTACGGAACCAAGTTATAAAATGATGATGGATTGCGACACGTTGCTGATGGTAGGAAGTAGTTTCCCTTATTCTGAATTTTTGCCTCAAATAGGAAAAGCGCGGGGCGTGCAGATTGATATTGATGGAAAAATGTTGAGCCTTCGCTTTCCTATGGAAATTAACCTGGTGGGAGACAGTAAAGAAACTTTAAAAGCACTGATACCTTTTTTGAAACGCAAAGAAGATCGTTCATGGCGAAAAGGAATTGAAAAAGATATGTCCGACTGGTGGGATGTACTGGAAGCAAGGGCGAAAGATTCAGCATCACCAATTAATCCGCAAAGAGTTTTTCAGGAACTTTCTCCAAGGTTACCCGATAATTGTATTCTCTCTTCTGACTCCGGAACTTCCGCTGATTGGTTTGCACGGCATTTAAAAATTCGCGAAGGGATGAAGGCCTCATTGTCTGGTAACCTTGCAACGATGTGTCCGGGAGTACCTTATGCAATCGCTGCAAAATTTGCTTATCCCGACAGAATTCCGATAGCAATGGTGGGTGATGGAGCTATGCAGATGCTGGGCATCAATGGACTCATTACAATTTCAAAATATTGGAAAAGGTGGAAAGATCCACGCCTCGTAATATTGGTACTTCATAACAATGACCTGGCACAGGTAAGTTGGGAATTAAGAGTGATGACCGGTGATCCTAAATTTTCCGGATCACAGGATGTACCTGATTTTCCGTATGCTGACTATGCGAAATCTCTTGGATTAATGGGCGTTCGAGTTGACGATCCCGAAAAGATTGCTGATGGTTGGGACCAGGTACTTTCTGCGAACCGGCCGGCGGTATTGGAAGTGATCACTGATCCGAATGTGCCGCCTCTTCCACCACACATTTCATTTAAGATGATGGTAAAATATGGTAAGACATTACTAAAGGGTGACCCTGATGAAATGGGCATCATTAGTTCAACATGGAAAAGTGAAATGTCAACATTATTTAGTTAAAACCTTATTTAATTATTTAGTAAAAAATGGGAAATTGAAAAATAAATATAAACCCTCGTAACGTATCGGCATACACCATCCCAACAGATGCGTCCGGATCTGACGGAACTATAGAATGGAATAGAAAAATAAAGGAGTGAAAAATATCATTGAAAATAACGGGAAAGCAAAATAGAAAAATGGAATAAGTGCCTGTTTTTTGACAGGTTTGTTTCCTGAAATAGCAGTTGAACATTCTGTTATCGCAGAGTTCATTATATTCGGGGGTTTACACTTCAAGTTGGTAACTATAAATTCATGTCAATCTGATATACCTCCCTGGCATTCTTTTATTCTTTTATTATGCATAGTTTAATTTCTATTTTATTATAAACATGCCTGGATTAAATCAAGAAACTTTCTCTCCACTCTTTTATGGAAGTATTTCCACATACTGGATGGCGGCAGGTATTTAAGATTGGCATTCTTTTTTATTTATTTATAGTGAAAGACGGTTCTTTTGATAAATTAATAAAATTTGGCAAAGTAATTCGTAATATAAAAATTTAGTTTTATAAAATATTTTTTTTAACTCTTAAAATATAAATACAATGAGAAGCTTATTATACGTCATCGCCGTAATACTAATTATAATCTGGGCTATCAGCTTCCTGGGAGGATTTTACACCGGCGGCATAATCCATATTTTATTAGTCATTGCCATCATTGCCATCATTCTTGGAGTTATTAGAAGAGCCTGACCGAATTAAAAGGATTAGATTATTCTTTCTAATTTATACCCTAAATTTTGGAAGATTGGCAATTTTATTTAAAAGATAATTGGAACGGATTGTTGTGCAAAATTAGGCTGGTGCAAAACTGCTTAATAGATGGTTATTTGAAATGTATGTATGGAAAGGTGATGGTTCTGTAATCCTTCAGCAACAAAAGTCCGGAGATATCAAACCAATAAAAAGTGTCTTTTTGTGCGTTTATTACAAAAAAAAAATCAAAAGAAATTTTAGATATCATTTTCCAAAAGCTTGAATTATTTATTCATTTGGATGATGGAACAACAAATAAATTCCGAATCAATAAAAAAGAGGAAGTCATTACCGGAAAAAGAGGTATTTCAACTTAATAAAAAGAAAAACAATGAAAAAAGATTTTAAAGGAAAAACAGTGGTGATAACGGGTGCCTCAGCAGGCCTCGGAAGAGCGATGGTTCGTGAATTTGCCAAACATGGTGCTAACGTTGGATTAATAGCAAGAGGCGAAGACGGGCTAAATGCGGCGAAAGCAGAAGTGGAAAGTTATGGAGGAAAAGCTTTGGTATTACCAACAGATGTAAGCAATGCGGACGAAGTGGAAAATGCAGCACAGAAAATAGAAGATCATTTTGGCTCTATTGATTTGTGGATAAATAATGCGATGGTAAGCGTATTCGGGCCATTTAAAAAAATGGAACTGAAAGATTTTAAACATGTAACAGAAGTTACTTACCTGGGCCAGGTTTATGGCACACAAGCAGCATTAAAAAGGATGCTTCCTAAAAACAAAGGAACTATTATTTTGATAGGCTCTGCTTTGGCTTATCGCGGTATTCCTCTTCAATCTGCTTATTGTGGTTCCAAACATGCCATTCATGGATTTTTTGAATCCTTAAGAAGCGAACTTATTAAAGACAAAAGCAACGTGAAATTAAGCATGGTACAAATGCCTGCAATGAATACCACACAGTTTGGTTGGGTAAAAAGTTATTTGCAAAATAACCCCAAACCCATGGGACAGATTTTTGAACCGGAAGTGGCGGCAAAAGCGGTGGTGCAGGTTGCAAGAGACCATCAAAGAGAATTGTATGTCGGCTACCCCACAGTACAAACTATCTGGGGAAACAAAGTGCTTCCCGGTTACCTTGATAAATATCTTGCTAAAACAGGATTTGACGGCCAGCAAACTGACGTGCCTGTATCTGCCGATAGACAAAATAATTTATGGAAACCTGTTCCGGGCGATCATGGAGCCAGAGGAACTTTTGCTGCTAAATCCTGGAACCATAGCCCGGAAACATGGATGGCTATTCACAAAAAAACGACATGGGGAATGCTTGCAGGATTGGCAATTGGTATTGGCGTGGTAGCAGTTTTAAACAATAGGAATTAATAATAACGCAATAGAAAAAAACATCGACAATAGAGCAGAATGGTCCTTGTTATAATAATTTCCTGATACAGTCACGAAGCGGCCCATATTTTAAATTATGTAGAAGTGCAAGGAGAAATCATGCTTTATATTACCGGTAAAGAACCGATAGCCTTATAATATCTCCTTTGCTACGCGAAGGAACCAAATATTTCCGCTTCAATAATTTAACCGGGGTTCTCCACCGGCATTCATATTGGGATATGGATTTAAAGGAACCGGCTTCTGAAAAAATACAATTTACATTTTTTTGGAAAAAAGCCAACCATTGGGAAAATAAAAATTATAAGATTCCGATTTTAAAATAATAATTTAATCCAAATGACTTTAGATGATACCATTCCTCCCGGGAGCAGTTCCAATCCATCTTCCTGGAGCAAGAGAACTCCTCTTTTAATAATGGCGATAGCGGGTTTTCTGATTGCTTTGTATTTGGGATTATATCAGCTTCATTTTTTTTCAACCGTGTGGGAGCCATTTTTTGGAAATGGAACCAATGCAGTTGTAAAATCTTCTTTTTCCCGCTCGCTTCCCATTCCCGATGGGCTCATCGGTGCTTTTGGATATTTGTGCGATATTATTTTAGTTTCTATTGGAGATAGTAAACGTTGGAAAACGAAACCATGGGCGGTAATATTATATTCCATTCTTATAGCTATGATGGGGTTTGTAAGCATTTTACTGATTATAGCTCAACCGGTTTTTTTACACACGTTTTGTACATTGTGCCTCGTTTCCGCCATTCTTTCTCTCAGCATGGTAATACCGGTAATGCAGGAATTACGGGCAAGCCTTCATTTTATAAAAATGAAGAAAAGAATGGGACAAAGTTTTTGGGAAGCTTTGCTGGAGATAAATAGCCAGCTTTAAAGTATCCCCATTAAACATCTCTTTATTTAGAGCAATATTTTGAATAATCAAAAATGTTTTATCAATGTATTGCTGAACGTTATTGTTTTTAAACTTGATTCCCTCCTGTTCTTTCAGGGAATTTATTGAGATAAGAAAAGTTAGAATAGAAAATAATATTTATTTCATCAGGTATTTTCGTCAATAATAAATAAAGCTTTTTTGATTGTAAATAGTATGTTTCCGATTGACTTTTTTTTAGGTTATTTATGACTTTTTTTTATCACCGAAAATGCAAGCTCTGCATAATGAGCAGTGTAGGCAAGGATTACATAAAAATAGGAGAAGAATCATACCAATTAAGGAAAACCAGTTCCGGTTATCATAAATGGCTTGAAAATTGCTTTGGAACAAACAGGTTTGTTTGCTGAAAAAAAGTAAAGAGGGAATAATTAAAAAATAAATTAAGTAATACTATGGCAACAAAAGCAAAAGAAACAGAAGAGAAATTCGATACAATTCCGGCGGGTACAGAAGTTACCTGGCATTATCGTAGTGCCATTGGTCATGGCACTGTAAAAAGTATCTACAAGAAAGGAACGAATGCAGATAATACAGAGTATTCGATACAACAGCATGATCATCATCCTGGTGAATCCGATATAGTTCATCACTATGGAAAAGCATTGACACGTAAAAAGTAGTGGCAGAAAACCTGGTCTGCCGATCCCCGTCTGATAAGGTTTTCGATGGCGTACAATAGCGGTTTTTTTTTTATATTTATAAACAATAATGCCACGTTTACATGTTGTAATGCTTATACAGCATAGTGGAGCCTTTTTAAAAGTTGTCATCTCTACCTCCTGATCGGGTATGGGTGGTTTATTTTTATGATTCATCAGGCTATTAATACTAAAAACTTTCCTGAATAGTAGGGTTCATTAAAAGCTTAATCAATCCGAGTATTAGCCGATGTTCTGGTATATAACGCTATTATTTAAGTTCATAAAATGCCATTCAGAAACTTAAAGCAATGCAAATTATGCTTTATATTTCCTTATTCACTTTTTCCAGGCCGCTTCATTTTTTTGTTCATAATCCGTAAACGCTTTTTCCAGGCCAATAATTACTTCGGCTGCAGTTTCAAAAAGCGCTTTTGCTGATGGGTCATCAATTTTTGTTACATCACTACGCAAATGTTTGATAAGTGCTGCGAATTCTTTTTTTAAATTGGAAGTGTGTTCCAGAGGATTGCTGGTATTCTCGTTTGCCATGATTTTAAATTTACTGGTTTTACAATTTAGTCATTGCTTCAATTAACATGCCTACATACCTACGCCCGCATAAAATTGTTCCCATTTTTATTTTCAACTGCTTCTATATAATTCCATTTCTTAACCACGAATTTTAAGGACGAATTTCACGAATTTAATCCATAAGACCGGTAGCAACCTGTTTCTACCTAAAACCTAAAACCAAACCTGAAACCTGAAACCTGAAACCTATTATAACCACGAATTTTAAGCACCACTTTCCCAATTGAACACAGTGTTCTCAAAGTTGTTTTTAAAGAAATATCATTATGCTTGTAGAGAGACTAATAAACTAAGAAGAAATACTGCCGATCTTAAAAAAAAGGCTGCCTTTTGTTGAAGCAGCCTCTTTTAACTCATTTACAAAAACTTAATTTTTTATCCACTGAATCGCCTGACCGTCACTCAGTTTAAGAATATAATTTCCTTTAGAAAAAGAAGAAATATTAATGGATTGGCTGCTTCCGGAAATAATGCCATTCCCGGCTATTTTTCCGCTCATATCTATGATGGTATATAATTTTCCCATAAGATTGTTTCCACCTTGCAGGGTAATAGAATTTCCGGAAGAAGGGTTTGGATAAACGCCCATGGAAAGATTTCCTGACTGGTTCCTTATCATTACTACTCCATGAGTTTTTGCTTTCCCATCAAAATCTACGGCAACCAACTTGTAATAATTATTACCGGAAACCGGGTTCTCATCTATAGATTGATAGTTTGTTAAGGAAAAAGAATCTCCTGCGCCTTTTACATGAGCTATGGGTTTATAATCTATTCCATTCGAGCTTCTTTCTACCAGAAAGTGGGAGGAATTACTTTCACAGGAGGTTTTCCAATTCAGGGCTACTTTGCCGGATTGATAATGGCCGGAAAAATTAATTACAGATACCGGCAAAACTGCGGCTTTAGTCCAGGTGAAATTATCAATAGCTATATAATTAAAATTACCCT
>JBBSSE010000152.1:0-6592 GCA_038242375.1 Chitinophagales bacterium | reverse complement strand
TGAAGTGGTTGTACAGGCGCAACAAACTTACGGGCAATCTCAAAATACACCTGCCTCCTTTTTCCCGTTACCAGGAGTGTATACATCCACAGGAAGCAATCAAAATCCGGATGGTATAAATGCCAGCTCAAGCGTTACTTCTTCTGCTATTCTCCAATGGAATTTTATCCAATTCGGCAGGCAAAAAACAAAACTACATGTCGCGGATGAGGCGATCAATGTGAGTATTTCTCAATTAAATGCGGAAGAATTCAAATTGCTTTCCAAAGTGACCAGGATTTATTTCGCGGCTGTACAATCCGGTGCAGCACTTGAAATTGCCCGGGCAGACAGTAAACGATTATCTGAATTATACGACCTCACAACGGCGCAAGTGAATGCAGGTTTACAGCCAGGCGCAGATAGTCTTCTTTTAAAATCATCTCTCCTACAATCGCAGGCCAAACAGTATGAGCAAAAAGCCATTTTAAAGGAAAAACTGGTTCAACTGGCATCATACACAGGAGAAACCAACAAAGATTTGTCCGTGGATAATACTTTCTATAATCACTTTACGGATATAGCACCGGATAATTCTGCGAGTTCAAACCATCCGTTCATCCAGGCATATAATGCCCGTCTGAAACACGCGGAAGCGGGTTTGAACCTTGTAAAAAAGGAAGTATATCCATCTGTCGGACTTATAGCCGGAGCGGGAATAAAAGGATCCGGTATTCATTCAAATGGATCCGTGAAAGGAAATCCCGGAGCACCATGGAATAATGCATCCGGAAATTATCTTGCCGGCATTGGCGCCACCTGGAATTTCTCCTCTCTCTATCAGAATAAAACAAAACAAGCAATCGCAAAGCACAATATTTCTTCACTGGCAACGGATAAAGAAACCGCAGAAATTGAACTGAATACACAATACCAATCTGCTCTTGCAGCGTGGACAGAACAAATTCAAAATCTGAAAGCCTCCCAATCCGCGGTCAAAGCTTCCCTGGAAGCATATGAACTTTATGAGGTTCGTTACCAGTCGGGTTTGATCAATCTGATCGAATTGCTGCAATTACAAAAGAGCCTGCAAGACACGGAAAGAAATTATTTGTCCGCCGTAAATATCTATTGGAAAGAAATCCTCAACCAGGCAGAATCTCTTGGGAATTTTACTTTTTTGCTCCAGACAATTAAAAAATAAACAAAATTAACTATGAATATTATTCGGTCAGCCCTTCGCAAACCAGTTGCCATGATGGTGGTGGTATTGGCTATTGGCTTTTTCTCCTTTTTTGTCGCGCGAAAAATAAACGTGGATATTTTTCCGGAAATTCAATCCCCCGCAATCTATATCGCTTTGCCTTACGGCGGACTTTCGCCTGCATATATGGACGGTTTTATGGCAAATGAATTTCAAAAAGTATTGATTTTCGTCAGTGGTGTAAAAGCGATTGAATTTAAAAGTGTCCAGGGTTTCACTTTGGTAAAACTTTCTTTTTATCCGGGTACGGATATGGGACAATCCGCAGCGGAGGTTTCCACACAGGTGTCAAGAGCCATGGGCTTTTTACCTGCAGGTGCCGTACCGCCGCAAGTGGTTCGTTTTGATGCAAGTTCTTTACCTGTAGGACAGTTGGTCTTTGAAAGTGACACCCGTTCCATTGGTGAAATTCAAAACCTGGTGATTACAAGAATACGGCCCATGTTCGTATCTATTCCCGGAATAACGGCTCCGGCACCATTTGGCGGGAATGCGCGATCTATTGTGGTGAAAGTAAATCCCGACCTGATGCAATCTTATGGTTTTTCAGAGGAGGAAGTGATGGTAGCCATTGCAAAAAACAACCTTCCTTCAGCCGCCGGGAATATCCGGATTGGTGATAAAAACTACATGAGTCCGGTTAATTCCATGCTGGAGTCAACAGAAGAGTTTTTAAACGTTCCGGTAAAAACAGAGGGTGCTTCCACTATTTATATTAAAGACATTGCAACGGTGGAAGACGGAACAGATATCACAACAGGATACGCGGTGGTAAATGGAAAACGGTCCGTGTATTTACCCATCATTAAAAAAGCGGATGCTTCCACATTAAAGGTGGTAGAGAATTTAAAGAAATCATTACCCAGGCTGAAGGAAAACCTGCCCGACGATGTGAAAGTGGAGTATGTTTTTGACCAGTCTGTTTATATAAAAAGATCCGTAAACAATCTCATTCATGAAGGATTATTGGGCGCTTTATTTACAGGCCTGATGGTGTTTCTTTTTTTAGGAGATAGCCGTGGTTCATTGATTGTTGTTCTAACGATTCCTATATCCATTTTAACTGCCGTGTTATTGCTTTATGCTTTTGGGCAAACCATTAATATGATGACATTAAGTGGTCTTGCCTTAGCCATTGGAATATTGGTCGATGAGGCGACGGTCACCATAGAAAATATCCATCAACATTTCGAAAAACAGAAACCAAAAGCAAGGGCAATCCTGGATGCGCTCCTGGAAATTTCTGTTCCGAAGCTGATCATTTTGCTTTGTATTCTTTCTGTGTTAATGCCATCCTTTATCATGACCGGTATTCCGAAGGATATGTTCTTACCTCTTTCATTGGCAGTGGGTTTTGCCATGATCGCCTCGTTTATTTTCTCCCAGACCTTTGTACCTGTAATGGCGAACTGGCTCATGAAAATGAAGCCACACAATGGTCAAACAAATCCAACAGGTAAAACAAAACGTTCCCGTTTTGATAAGTTTAAAGGAAGATATCTTGTATTAACCCGCTCATTTCAACGGCACAAATTAATTGTTGTTGGCAGCTATGCATTAATCGTGATCGCCTTGATGGTATTTGGTTTCAGTCAAATTGGAACAGATATTATGCCCGCGAACGCAACAACAGACCTCCAAATGCGCCTGATTGCTCCTACAGGAACAAGGATTGAAAAAACAGAAGATTATTTACAAAAAGTTACTGAGATTATTAAGTCAGAAGCGGGTGATAAATCCATCAATATTTCATCGGCCTTTGTGGGTTCTCATCCTGCGGCCTCTGCCATTAATCCCATCTTTTTATTTACAAGCGGTTCACATGAAGCGGTTTTGCAGGTGTCATTAAACAGAGATGTGCTGACGAATTCTGCCATGGAGATAAAGGAAAAAATCAGGAAAAAAGTGAGCAAAGAAATTCCTGAATTAAAAATATCTTTTGAACCAATAGAACTGGTTGAAAAGATTATGAGCCAGGGAACAAATACACCCGTACAAATAAGAGTGGGTGCACGTCAATTGGCGCAGGCAAATAATTATGCGACAAAAATTGAAGCAGGTTTAAAGGAAAATGATTTCCTACGGGATGTGCGTATTGAGGAAGCCCTGGATTATCCCAAAGTGCAGATCAAGGTGGACAGGGAAAGAGCGGCGCAATTTGGATTAACTATGCAGGATGTGACGAAAGTATTGACCATGGCGACTTCTTCTACGCGATTCATAAATAAAACTCTGTGGCGCGACCCAAATTCAGGGCTCATTTTCCAGGTACAAGTGCAGGTGCCGGAAGCGCGCATGCAGGCGATTGATGATCTGAAAATGCTCTCCATAAAACCCGGATCGGCAAGGCCTATCCTGGATGAAATTGCCACGGTAACCATAGGTAAAGAAGCGGGACAGGTGAACAGGCAGGGTGCCAGTCGCTACGTGACGGTTGCTGCCAATATTCATAACAAAGATTTGGGCGCAGCATCGAAAGCCGTAGAAAAAGCCATTTCAAAAGCAGGGGAAAGACCGAAAGGCGTAAACGTTTCTATCCAGGGACAATTACAATTACTTGCGGACACACTTGACGGTTTAAAAACAGGATTGATCATTGCCATCATTGTCATCTTTTTAATGCTGGCGGCCTACTATCAATCCTTTGCCTTATCCGGTATGATCCTGTCCGTGATTCCGGCAGTAATAACGGGTAGCTTACTGATGCTACTTTTATTCGGCAGCACGTTGAATCTGCAATCCTACATGGGCATTATTATGTCAGTAGGCGTTTCAGTTTCCAATGCTTTTTTACTTGCTGACTTTGCTGAAAAAAGCCGCTTCAATAATCGCATGAATGTAAGTGTTGCTGCGAACCTTGCCGCTTCAGCCAGGATACGTCCTATTATCATGACGACACTTGCCATGATCGCGGGAATGATTCCGATGGCCTCCGGTTTTGGCGAAGGCGGCGAACAAATTGCCCCGCTTGCACAGGCAGTTATTGGCGGATTGATTATGTCCACTGTAACGACCTTATTAATTCTGCCGCAATTGTATGTATTAGTTCGCAAGAATGCAAGCCTGCAAAGTGTTTCATTAGATCCGGATGATTCAAACAGCCGGCACTTCGATAATCAATCCATTCATTAAAAACAAACTAAAATTATATAATAATGCAAAATAATTATTTATTCATCCTGCTTAGCTTCGTCATCATTCTTCAAAGCTGCGCCGAAAGTAAAGGAAGTGATATAGGTGCTGTACTTGAAACAGAAGTGCCAAAGGCAGGTCACGCGCTGGTTAAAGTGGTTTCCGACCGGCCACAATTTTCAATCACCCTACCCGGGGAAATAAAACCGTATGAACAAGTAAACATCTATCCAAAAATCAAAGGATTTGTAAAACGGATTTATGCAGACAGAGGAAGCTATGTAAAAAAGGGTCAGTTACTTGCTGAATTAGAAGCACCGGAAGTTTCAGCACAATATGCTGCGCGAAATTCAACGACGAGTTCTGCTTATCAGAAATTTCTGTTTAGCAAACAATCGTACAATAGATTAAAGGAGGCCTCGCTCAAGAATGGCGCGGTAGCAGGTATTGAAATTGAAAGAGCTTATGCGCAATACTTAGGTGATAGTTCAGCCTACAGCAGCATGCGTTCTGAAGCCACTGCCAGCGGCCAGATGCAGAAATATCTTCGAATCACCGCTCCTTTTAGCGGAGTGATTACCGGACGATTTATTTCAGAAGGAGCACTGGTGGGGGATAATGCCTCCAACGGAGAACCACTTTTCCAATTAACGAAAGAAGATAAACTTCGTTTAGTTGTGGCTATTCCTGAAAAGCAAGCCCAGGCGGTTCAAGAAAAAACAAAAGCGAATTACAAGCTGATTGATTATCCGGGTGAAACATTTACGGCTACCCTTTCCCGTAACAGCCGCGCTTTGGATACCAAAACAAAATCTTTAATGGCAGAATTTGATATTGACAATTCGGACAACAATATACGCTCCGGACAATATGCGAAAGTGAATTTAGAACTTCAAAAAAAGCATGCGACTCTGTGGGTGCCGGTAAGCAGTATTGTTCACGCACAATCCGGCATTTTTGTCGTAAAAAATGAGAACGGATCTGCCAAAAGAATTCCGGTACAGTTGGGGGTAGCAAAAGATGACCTGGTGGAAATTTATGGAAACTTAAATGAAGGCGATGAGATATTGGTCAAGGGAAGTGAGGAGGTGAAAGAGGGAACAAAGATTGGGAGTTAGAATTTGTTGACGATTCAGAATAAAAAAACGGGCAAGTTGAAATGAATTCAACTTGCCCGTTTTTTTGTACCCGGGACTGGATTCGAACCAGCACATCCTTGCGAACGCTGCGACCTGAACGCAGTGCGTCTACCAATTTCGCCACCCGGGCTTTTTTGAATTGGATTGCAAATATAATGGGTTAAATGAAAAAGAAAGAATGAATTTTAGAAAAAGGGGAGAAAGTATTTAGCTGATGGTTGTGGTGAACTCGGTGGCTATGCCAGGCTACAGATTAAAATCGGAAGTTACAAAATGAAATATGCCTACGGCATTCCATGTTGCGGATCAGTGGCAGAAATAAATATTGAGCACTAAACAGATCGTTGTGTATTATGGGGGAAATATAAATTCATGCATAAATTTATATTTCACAAACAAGATAGTCTTGACTCTTCACTCGATACCTCTGACAGGACAGGTCGCGACCTGTCCCTACAAACCACAGACTCTGAACTAAGAACTACGAACTAAGAACTACGAACTCTGAACTAACTCCTAACTCCTAACTCATAACTTCTAACTATACCGCCTGTATCCCTGTTTTTGTAAAAATAACCTTCTTCTGTCTGTATAGATTTCCTGTAGCCATTTTGAAGGTCTTTTTGCTCATGGCAAAGAATGAATAAATCTCTTCCGGCGTGGATTTATCATGGTACGGAAGATACCCGTCGTTTTCTTGTAAAAGACGTTCTACCTTTTCGGTCGCATCCTCTACCCTGTCTAAACCGGGTTTTCCGGCAGCGACATCAATTTTATTTTCCGGTAAAATGTTTTTTACAAATCCGGGGAATTTATCACCGATGGCAATGTCGCGGTAAATTTCATTATTGTGCAAAATGCCTTTGTGTACATTATTAATGATGACTTCGTAGCCAATATCTGTCTGGCGATAGACCAATAGATCTACTTCGTCCATTGCTTTTACTGTCAGGTCATCATTGGAAAGAAATGCTTCCAGTTTTTCAGAAGCGGCAATGCGGCCGGTTCTTTCATCAAGGTAAATCTTTACAAGGTATTCGCCACCCTGCACCATAAAGTTTTTAATCTTGGATTTTGG